>CBFGOB010000397.1:0-2644 GCA_965650215.1 uncultured bacterium
GCGAGGGGATGGATCGCCGGCGCAAGGGCCAGCCGGGCATGCGCCTGCAAATACGCCTCCCGGTCCCCGAGGTCCAACCATTCGCCCTCATCGATGACCACCGCCCCCAGATCGCCACGACGCGCCAATTCGAGAAAGGCGGGGATCACCGACACTTTTTCATGCGGCGGCAACAGGCCGAGGAAATCCGGGTTCACACAGTAGATGCCCGAAAACACGTGCGTCCCCTCGGCCCGCCCCAGCATGCCGCGGATGTCCGTCACCAGGCCGCCGCTGGCATCCAAGGCGATGTGCTTTGCCTGCCCCTGCGAGCGCAGCGCCAGCGTCACCGCACGGCCGGAGGCCCCGTGGGCCGCAACCAATCGGCCCAAGGGCATGCTCGAGTAAATGTCGCCATTGTGCACCAGCACCGGCTCCTCGCCGATCCATGCCTCGATGTTTTTCAAGCCCCCGCCGGTCTCAAGCAGGACCGGCTCGTGAAACAAACTCAGATCCGTCCCGGCATCGCGATACGGCTCCCAGCACTCGGGCAGATGGTGGGTGTTCACCGCAAAGCGCGAAATCCCGATCGCCTGGCAGGCCTCGATCGCCCACCACGCCAAGGGCTTGTGAAACAACGGCACCAGGGGCTTTGGCAGCCGCGACGTCAGCGGCCGCAAGCGTGTGCCCAGTCCCGCTCCCAGAATGAATGCCTGTCTCACGCCAAAGCCCTGACGCCTCCCCCGCCGCATTTCAAGCCACAACCACCGCTTGTTCTCGGCTGCTTGCCAAAAGTCCTTGCCGGCAAAGTCCGCCATCTCACCTCCAAGGATTCGTCGTGACGCAATGGCAGGGTCGTTTTGACAAAACGACCCTGCCAAATGACTGCTGAAATGAATGGCATGTGATGAATCCCAAGATCGTGATTTCAAGGTGGGGCGATGCCGCCGTACAATGCGAACCAGCCGTGCCGTTGAAGTTACCTGTCAGGCCTTATTAGCCTTCTTTCCGGGATCCGGATCTCCCCGCTGTCCGCGATGACCGAGAATCGAAAACCCGCGTCCCGGATCGCATCACGAGCCAACTGGAGGAATCGCCAGTCATCATCCCCCTCCGGGAGAAACTTGCAGCGGATCGAAATCTCAATGGCAAGTCCTTTGGCATCGGGACGGGCATCATAGATCTCACCCGATTCAATGAATGCCAGATAGTTGTTCACCTTGTCCTGGAGCGCCACCAAGTGCTCCCAATGATTCCATTCAAGATGATCCGCAATCATCAAGATGCAGCAGCCATCATCTTTGCTGATTCCCAAAAAATCGATCACTCCTGCCTGGTCAACACTCACGGTATTTTTTTGGAACTTGGGTGTGCACTTGTCAGATTTTACAGATCTCGCTGGTTCCATGGTTGATAGCGCAGTCGCGCTGACGGGCCAAGAAAGAAGTCGGAGACCAGAAGTCGGGAAAGCCCAAAACCCGGGCCCTCACGAACCCGCCCACGGAATCCCGCCCCTTCGACTTTCAGGCCTTCAACCGGATGACCCCCAGCCCCGCTTGCCGCAGAGCTGTGATTGGTCAAAGGTGGTTTATGATTGCCGGTCGCCCAACTTCTTCACCTAATCACGAATAACCAATAACTTTTCCCATGGTAACCATCGACGTCGTTTACGAAGGCCAGCTCCACTGCCACGCCACCCACGGACCCTCGGGCCAGACGCTCACGACCGACGCTCCGGTCGACAACAAGGGCCGCGGCGAAAGCTTCTCACCCACCGACCTGGTCGCCACCGCTCTCGCAAGCTGCATGGCCACCATCATGGGCATCCAGGCGGACACCCTCGGCATCGACATCACGGGCATGAGCATCCGGATCGAAAAAATCATGGCCACCGACACGCCGCGCCGGATCGCCAAGCTGCCACTGCAGATCACGATGCCCATTCCCCACGACCCGAAAACCGCGATCATCATGGAACGGGCCGCCAAAACCTGCCCGGTCCACCACAGCCTCCACCCGGACATCGAGGTGCCGCTGAGCTTTATCTGGAAATAGCCGGCTTGCGGATTCCCGATTCCGCGCGAACTTGATGCTCCATGTCGATCCTCAGCCGCCTGTTTTCCACGAAACCACCCACGGATTCGCTCGCCGACGGCGCGCCGGTCCCTGCCGTCAGCCAAATCAACCAGGACGGCAGGCCGGTCGCACTCGATGCCCTCGCTGCCCGCGGCTACCTGCTGGTCTATTTCTATCCGAAAGCCGATACTCCCGGCTGCACCAGGCAGGCTTGCAGCTTGCGCGATGCCTATGCGATCCTGCTCGGCCACGGCGTCACGATCCTCGGGGTCAGCAACGACAAGCCCGACGCCCAGAAGGATTTCCAAACGAAATTCAAGCTGCCCTTCGACCTGCTCGCCGACAGCGACCACACGGTGACCCAGGCCTTCGGCGTCCCGACCACCATGGGCTATGCCTCGCGCCAGGCCTTCCTGTTCAAGGACGGCACGCTCATCTGGAAAGACCTCTCCGCCTCCACCACCGAACAGGCGGCGGATGTTCTCAAGGTCATCGGCAACCACGGCACGCCCACTTCAAATCCTGCATGAATCGACTGTAGCAACTGTATTTGACGCTTTTTGATTTTAGGCGGCGCAAGTTGCCATGA
>CBFGOB010000398.1:0-2627 GCA_965650215.1 uncultured bacterium
TTTGGCGAGATCCGCCATGGCGCGGATGTGGGCCACGGCGAGCGTGGGGTTGCCGAGGGTTTCGGTGTAGAGGATTTTGGTGTTCGGGCGGATCGCCTGCTTCATGCCCTCGAGGTCGCGCGGATTGACGAAGCTGGTGCTGATGCCGAAGCGTGGGAGGTATTGGCCCATGAGCGCATGGGTGCCGCCGTAGATCGTGCGGCTCGCGACGACGTGATCGCCGGTGTGGCAGACCTGCAGGATCGAGCAGGCGATCGCTGCCATGCCGCTCGCGGTGCCGATGGCGAACTCCGTGCCTTCCATCGCGGCAAGGTAGCGGTCGAGAACATCGACGGTGGGATTGAAGTGGCGGGAATAGAGGTAACATCCCTCGCGGTCGGGCGTGCGCCGGCCGGCGAAAATTTCCGGCATGGCACCGGGCTCCATCACCGTGAAGGTCGAGGAACGTTCGATGGACGGGGCAACGCCGCCGTGTTCGCCGAATTCGCGGCGGACTTGCGTGATGGCGGATTCGGGATCGAAGGGGTCGTTCATGGCCGTTTGCGCTTGGAGGCTGCGAGGTTCCGCGAGAAGGAACATGATCGCTCACGCGCAGGCTTCCAGCCAAGGCCGTGCTTGCGGTCTTATCCCTATATCTTGCTTGGCGTGGCGCGGCTCAGCGTCCCGCCCCCGTCAGGGTGGCCCTTTCCCTGCATTTGCCACAGACCTTGCGGTGGCCATCGCGTCGGCCTCGGCGCAGGTGCTTGCGATCGCGAAATCCGGCGGGCCGACCGGAACCGGTTTGCCGCTCCGAGGATCGATGATGTGGCCATACCCGTTGCGGAAATGGTGATCGCTGCCGCTGGTGGCCATCGCCTGGTTGTTGAGCACGACTGGCTGCTTCAGCGCCGGGCCGTCGATCGTCCAGCCGTCCTTGCCGGGAGCCTTGCCCTTGCAGATGAGATCGCCGCCGAATTCGATGAGAAAATCCCGGTGGCCCATCGCCTCGAGCCTGCGGGCCATGAGGTCGACGGCATATCCCTTGGCGATGGCCGAGAAATCCAGCATCAGGCCCTCGCGGGTCTTGCTGAGCATCCGGCCATCGATGACCAGGTGGCGCATGCCGCTGGCCTGCAAGGCTGCATCGATTTGCTCCGGCGTCGGTTCGCCCCTCCACTCACGGGTCCACGCGCCGAATCCCCAGAGCCGGATCAGTGTGCCGATCGCCGGATCGAAGCGGCCTTCGCTGCGGTGCTGGAGTTCCCGGGAGAGATGCATCAGTTCCGCCACCGAGTCGGGCATCTCCATGCGCTCGCCGGCGGCGGCGCGGTTGAAGCGCGAGACCCACGAGTCGTCACGCCAGGTCGAGAGATCGGCATCGAGCTGGGCAAGCAGCGCGCCGAAGCCCGGGTCGCCGTTCAGCCCGCCGACCAGCTTGATGCGGTAGCTGGTTCCCATCGCTTCGCCGGTGAGGACCTGGATGTCATCGCTCTTGCGGCAGCCGGAGCAGAGGACACACAGTACGATGAGGCGGATGAGTGGTTTCATCGCGTCGTTTCCGCTCCGGTAAAGGGTGCGATGTGAACGAGCAGGAGGTCGACGAGTTGCTTGGCGCTGTCGATGCCTTCGAACTCGTATTGCATCGCCCCCGAGCTTTCGGCACCGCCGCCGTGGGCGGTGAGTTCGAGCAGGCGGTAACCGGGCATTTCCTTGCTGTCGATGTAGGCGGTGTAAAGGAGGGATGGTTGTCCGAGTGCGGGATCCGGGTAGGCTTGGTTGGCGTCGCCTGCGGCATTCACTTCGACACAAAGCACGAAGCCCTCTTCCTTGCCGCGTTGCAGGTATTGGTCGAGCGAGAAGGCATGGTTGGGGGTGGCTGCGGTGAAGGCATCGATTTTCCCCATCGGATCCACGCCGGACACGAGCGTGTGGCGGTGTCGCCAGATCGGCAGCAGCTGGTGGCGGCGGGTTTTCACGCCCTGCCACTCGACCTCTTCGGCGTAGGCGAGCTGGGAGTCCAGATAGAGGGTTTCAATCATCGAGCCGGTCGAGGTTTCCGCCCAGATCGCCATGGCTGGAGGAGGGCCATCCTTGTCGCCGAAGCGTACCAGCAACGACAGCAGGGTGTCGGCGCCCTTGCCCGGGACGCGGGCGGCGATGCAATGCGACTTGTCGATCTCGACCAGGCCGGCGAGCGACGAGGCGCGCACGATCTCATGCCGGTGGCGCGACTCGTAGCTGGCATCAACCAGCGGTTTGGCCGGCCAGCTGCCCAGGAGGGAGAGAATGAGCAGTCCGGATCCGCTGAGAACGATGAGTGCCAGCATCGGTCGCGAGGCTTTGGAGCCGACGGTGTGGGAGGCGAAGTAGCGGGTGCGTGAGAGCAGGTGCAGCAGCACCAGCAGCGCCGTCAGCAGGCCGAAGACGATGTGCACCCGGGTGGTGACCAGCGAGAAGGGACGCAGGTAGGCCAGGAGGCCGCTGGCGATCAGGGTGAGGAAGCTGAACAGGAGTCCGAAATTGATCCAGTGGCGGAACATGCGGGTGAAGCGGGAGGCGAGGAATGGAGCTGGCCGTCGGCCGCTTCACGCATAACCAATGAGCGAGCGGAGTTCGGTGATGTGGTTTTGGCCGACTTCGCGGGGCAG
>CBFGOB010000399.1:0-2617 GCA_965650215.1 uncultured bacterium
CCTCCCCTCTTCCTCCGAAACTCCGGCCTCTGAAATTCCGAAACTCTCTTCCTCTGCCTCCGAAACTCTCTCCCTCTTCCTCCGAAACTCCGGCCTCCGAAACTCCGAAACTCTCTCCTTATTCCTCCGAAACTCTCTCCCTCTTCCTCCGAAACTCTCTCCCTCTCCCATGAACTACCATCTCAGTCATCTTGATCAACTCGAAGCGGAGGCGATTTTCGTGCTGCGCGAGACTGCGGCCCAATTCCAGAACCCGGCACTGCTGTTTTCGGGCGGCAAGGATTCGATCGTCATGGCCTGGCTGGCCAAGAAGGCCTTCTCTCCGGCGCGCATGCCCTTCCCGCTGGTGCACATCGATACCGGCCACAATTTCGGGGAAACGATGACTTACCGCGACGAGTTCGTGGACCTGATCCGCGCCAATCTGGTGGTCGGCTCGGTGCAGGAATCGATCGATACCGGCCGGGTCATCGAGGAAAAAGGCCCGAATGCCTCGCGCAACAAGCTGCAGACGGTGACCCTGCTCGATACGATCGAGAAGTATCAATACGACGCCTGCCTCGGCGGCGGTCGCCGCGACGAGGAAAAGGCCCGCGCCAAGGAGCGTTTCTTCTCTCACCGCGACGACTTCGGCCAGTGGGACCCCAAGAACCAGCGTCCCGAGCTGTGGAACCTCTTCAACGGCCGCAAGAACCCCGGCGAGCATTTCCGCGTCTTCCCGCTCTCGAATTTCACCGAAATGGACATCTGGATGTACATCCAACGCGAGGAAATCCCCTTGCCGTCGATTTACTTCGCCCACGAACGCGAGGTGTTCGAACGCAACGGCACCCTGCTCGCCGTGACCGAATTCCTCAAGCCCCAGGAGCATGAAAAGGCCGAACTCCGGCAGGTGCGCTTCCGCACGATCGGCGACGCGACCTGCACCGGCGCGGTGGTTTCCTCGGCCTCCAACCTCGACGAGGTCATCGCCGAAGTCGCGGCCGCCCGGCAGACCGAACGCGGCACCCGCTCCGACGACAAACGCTCCGAAACCGCCATGGAAGACCGCAAGAAGGAAGGTTATTTTTGACGCAATCAAATTACCCTTATTTTTTCTTAAATTTTATTGGTTAGAAGCTGTTTGTTTCCATTCGCCGAAATTCATTGCCCATTTTTATCACTAAAACCATGAAGACTTATGAACCACGAATTTCACGAATATACACGAATGGAGGCAAAGCCACTGTTCCTTCACTCTTTAAAATTCGTGCCCGTTCGTGAAATTCGTGGTTAAAAAACTCTTCACCCATAACGAATAACGAAATCCAATGGATTTACTCCGCTTCACCACCGCCGGTTCCGTCGATGACGGAAAGTCGACCCTCATCGGCCGATTGCTTTACGATTCGAAATCGATCTTCGAGGACCAGCTCGAGGCAATGGAGGAATCGTCGCGCCGCCGCGGCGACGAGAACGTCAACCTCGCCCTGCTCACCGACGGCCTGAAGGCCGAGCGCGAACAGGGGATCACGATCGACGTGGCCTACCGCTACTTCGCGACACCGAAGCGCAAGTTCATCATCGCCGACACGCCGGGGCACATCCAGTACACCCGCAACATGGTGACCGGCGCCTCGACGGCCAACCTGGCGATCATCCTGATCGACGCCCGCAAGGGGGTGATCGAGCAGACCCGCCGTCATTCGTTCATCGCCAACCTGCTGCGCATCCAGCACATCGTGCTCGCGGTCAACAAGATGGACCTGGTGGACTATTCGGAGGAGGTATACACGAAGATCGTGCAGGACTACCGCGAGTTCGCCTCGCGGCTCGACAACATCGTCGAGATCCAGGACATCCCGATTTCCGCGCTCAACGGCGACAATGTCGTCGAGAAATCCCAGAACATGCCCTGGTACCAGGGCCCGACCTTTCTCTACCACCTCGAGCACGTCTATGTCGGCGGCGAGGAAAACCACGTCGACGCCCGTTTCCCGGTCCAATGGGTGATCCGCCCGATGAGCGACGAGCACCACGACTTCCGCGGCTACGCCGGCCGTGTCGCCGGCGGGGTCTTCAAGCCCGGCGACGAGGTGACGGTCCTGCCATCCGGCTTCCGCAGCCGGATCAAGGCGATCCATGCCGACAGCAAGCAGCTCGGCGAGGCCTTTGCGCCGCACTCGGTGTGCATCACGCTTGAAGACGAGATCGACATTTCGCGTGGCGACACCTTGGTGAAGTCCAACAATCCGCCGCGGGTCAGCCAGGACATCGAGGCGATGGTCTGCTGGTTTTCCAACAAGCCGATGCCGCCGCGTGCCAAGCTCGTGCTTCGCCACACGACCCAGGAGACCAAGGCGATCATCCAGGAGGTCAAGTATCAGATCGACATCAACACGCTCCACAAGATCGAGGGGGTCGACAGCTTCCAGATGAACGAGATCGGCAGGATCACCCTGCGCACCGCCGTGCCGCTGATCCACGATTCCTACCGCCGCAACCGGCACACCGGATCCTTCATCCTCATCGACCCCGGCACCAACGAAACCGTCGCAGCGGGGATGATCGTGTGAGAATTGTAGCGGCCCCGACAAGTCGGGGTCGCTGGTATCCAAATTGTAGCGGCGGTCTACGA
>CBFGOB010000400.1:0-2615 GCA_965650215.1 uncultured bacterium
AATCCAGATCGCTGAGGGTGCCGTCGCGCGTCCCCTCGGCCCAGCGGCGGATCGCCTCCAGCTCCTCGGTTTCCGAATGGGTGAAGAGGTCCCCGCTCTGCTCGAGCGCACGCTTGAGCCGCGTCGGACAAAGGTAATTCTGCCGGCCCTTGAGCAGCACTGCCGGCAACTCGTGATCGATCAGCTTGCGCACGATCGGGATGTCCTTGCGCCCGAGCTGTTCCTGCAAGTTGCTCGTGTGAGTCGAGATCACCGCCTTGCGGTTGGTTTCGAGCGCATAGCGCGCGGCGGGCAGCAGATAGGCCAGGGACTTGCCGACCCCCGTGCCCGCCTCGGCCACCAAGGGGCTCGAGGACACCAAGGCCTCGGCCACCGCCACCGCCCGCTCCTGCTGCTGCGGGCGGAACTCGAAATCCGGCGACTTCGCCAAGAGCCCCGTCGCGGAAAAGGCGTCGTGCACCGCATCCGCAAATCCGGGCATCGCATGGCCGTCCGTCAGGGAAATCATCTCGGCCCCATCGCATCGATCAATCGCCTCCCTGCCAAGCCGCAAGTGCGCGCCCCGCCCACAACACACTCGACACCCCCGCCATCCTGTCGCCAATGTCTCGGCCACGCACGACCATGGATCTCCGCCGCCTGTCCACCGCCCTCTTTGCCAGCCGCAAGCCGCGGCACCTGGCGCTGGTCGTGGGCTTGTTCCTGATCGGCCTGGCCGTCGCCAGCCTGATCCTTCCACCGGAACAACGCGCGGTGGCCGACCACCTCATCGGCTTCCCGGACTCGGACGTGTTCGCGCAGAAGGCCCGCCCTTACGTGCTGTTCGCGATCTGCATGATCCCGGCCCTCGGCGCCATCCTTTATGCCTGTGGCGGCACCCTCGACCGCTACATCACCCGCAGGTTCCTCTCGATGTTCGGAATCTGCCTGTCGGCACTCTACGTGATCTGGTGGCTGATCGACATGACGGACCACATCAGCGAGTTCCAAAAATCCGAGGGCCTGTTGCGCACGATCGCCATTTACTATGGCACGCGCCTGCCGGCAGCCCTGCTCCTGCTGCTTCCCTATGCCCTGCTCCTGTCCCTGATCGAGTCCTTGGGCAAGCTGTCCACCAACCGGGAAATCATCGGGATCATCCAGTCCGGCCGCGGCGTCCTGCGCATCACCGCGCCGCTGATCCTTGCCGGACTGCTCTGCACCTTGTTCACCATGGGGCTCAATTACCACTGGGCCCCGATCGCCGACGGCAACCAGGACAACATTCTGGCCGAGGCGGCAGGTGGCGAACCCACGGAAGCGAGCAGGGTGCTCTACCGCAACCGCACCACCGAACGGCTGTGGATGGTCGGCGCCTTCCCGCCGGACTACGAAAAGGGACAACCGCTGGCGGATGTCGAAGTCACCATCACCGACGCCCAGGGGCTCTTGAAATCACGCCTTTCCGCCAGCCTCGCGACCTGGGACCGGCAAAGCTCGAAGTGGACCTTCAAGGACGCCCTGATCTGCCATTACCGGCCCGGCCATCCTCCGGTCTTCGAGCACTTCGGGCAGGATCTCGTCATCGACCACTGGACGGAAACCCCCTGGCAGATCATCAAGCCCGGATTGAGCGCCGAATACCTCGGGATTCCCGACCTCAACGCCTGGCTCCACACCAACGCGCGCTTCCCCCAGATGGCGGATGAAGCGCCCTACCTTACCCACTGGCATTACCGCTGGGCCTTGCCCTTCAGCTGCCTGATCACCATCCTGCTGGCAACCCCCTTGTCGATCCACTTCTCGCGCCGCGGCGCGGGCGGCGGGATCTTTGCGGCGGTCGTGCTCTCGGCCATGATGATGCTGGTCAGCACGATCATCCTCAGCTTCGGCGAGTCCGGCCACCTCCCGCCCATGCTCGCCGCCTGGCTGCCGAACCTGATCTTCGGCGCCATCGGCATCCACCTCTATCAGCGACGCGTCAGCGGCCGGCCGGTCTACATCAGCATCCGCAAATGGATCGCCCCGGCCTGAACCCACCCGATCTTCCATCCGACCCTTATGGCATTCGCAGAATCCTGGCATGTCCGCTCGCGCTCCCGAGAATGCGCGCAAACCCAGCAGCGCTTCATCGACGGCGAGAAAATCGTCACCGCCCTGTTTCCCGACCCCGAGTCCTCGGGCTACATCCGCCGCGACTACTGCGTCGCCGGCTGGGAGGCCCGCGGGGCCGACACCGAATCCCCGTTTTCCTTCTGGCGTTCGACCTACACCGCACCCGAGTCGGAAACGCGCGTGGACCCGATGAAAAAACTCAGCCCCGAGGAGCTGCTCGAGCGCCTGATCGAGGAGGACCAGGACCACACCGAAAACACCCGCTACATCCTGGCCGTGATGCTCGAGCGCCAGAAGCTCCTGCGCGAAACCGACAGCCAACCCACCCCCCAGGGCATCCTGCGCGTCTACGAACACCGCAAGAACGGCCAGGTCTACCTGATCCGCGATCCCAACATCCCACTCGCTGAAGTCGACCGGGTCCAACAGGAAGTGATTGTCTTGTTAGAAAACAACGGCCGCCTGCCCGAGCCGACCGAGCCGACCGAGCCGACCGAGCCGACCGAGCCGACCGAGCCGAC
>CBFGOB010000401.1:0-2605 GCA_965650215.1 uncultured bacterium
GTGACCGAGGCCTTGCGGGAGGAGGTTTTGATCCATTTTCCGATTGATCCGGTCTGCGAGGAGGGGGATGTGCCCCAAAAATGCGAAATCGACCCCCGATATTTATCAGTGGACAAACCCTCAGGGGATGGGCTAAGCACCCCGCCCCACGCCGAGGGAGACGACCGTTGGTCGGCCCTCGACAACCTCAAGGACCTCAAGGATCAACCCTAAACCAAGACCGAACCATGGCAGTACCAAAGCGTCGCCAATCCAAAAGCCGTCAGAAAATGCGCCGTGGCGCCAACCGCTGGCGCGCCCCGATTTTCAAGAGCTGCCCTGAGTGCGGCAGCAAGGTGCCTTCGCACATTGCCTGCCCGTCCTGCGGTTACTACCGCGAGCGCCAGGTGCTCGAGGTGGAAGCCCTGTGATCAGGCCGGATGAATTTCCAAGGATCGCCGTCCGGAGTTGTGCTCGGGGCGGTGATTTTTCGTACCTGAGTTTCCGAACCCGCAATTGAATCGCATTCCTTCATGAAAGTTGCCTTGGACGCCATGGGTGGAGACCACGCTCCATCCGTCAACATCGGGGGAGCCATCGATGCCCTCCGCTACTATCCGAAGCTGGAGCACCTTTATCTGGTGGGGGATGAGGGAATCCTGCAGGCGGAAGCGCGCCGCCAGGGGCTCAATCTCGGCGACCGCAGGATCAGCATCGTGCATGCCCCGGAAGTCATCGGCATGGCCGAGCCCGGCGCCAAGACGGTGCGTCGCAAGAGGCAGTCCTCGATCAACGTGGCGATGGAGATGGTCAAGGAAGGGCGTGCGGATGCCTTTGTGTCGGCCGGCAACACCGGTGCGGCTGTCGCGGCGGCGACCCTGAAATTGCGCACGCTTCCCGGTGTCGACCGGGCCGGGATCGCCACGGCGGTGCCCAACGAGTTCGGTCTCTGCCACATTCTGGACGCGGGAGCGAATCCCGAGGCCAAGCCCGAGCATCTGGTGACCTACGCCGTGATGGGAACCGCCTATGCCCGCGGGGTCTTGGGTGTGAAGGAGCCGAAGGTGGGATTGATGTCGAACGGCGAGGAGGAGGAGAAGGGCACGACCTTCACCAAGGAAACCTTCAAGCGCCTGCGCGAGACGCCCGGCATTCATTTTGTCGGCAATGTCGAAGGCCGTGATTTGTTTGAAATGGAGCTCGATGTGGTGTTGTGTGACGGTTTCGTCGGCAACGTCATGCTCAAGACCGTGGAGGCGACGGCCAAGGCTGTGTCCAAATGGCTCAAGGCCGAGATCAAGGGCAATCCCCTGCGGCTCTGTGGAGCCGTTCTCGCGCAGGGCGCGTTCCGTGCGCTGAAGGCCAAGGGCAATTACGAGACCTACGGTGGCAGTCCGCTGCTGGGGGTGAACGGAGTGGTGATCATTGCGCACGGCTCGTCCAGCGCCCTGGCGATCCGCAATGCGGTGAGGGTGGCGATCGAGACCGTCGAGAACCGGGTGAATCACAAGATCCAGCAGTCGCTGGAGGCGATTTCCGGAGCGGGTGCGGCCGCCGAATGATCTGATTTCGGCCAAACTTCGCACTTGTGGCGGGAAGCTCCGGGTTTCACTCTTTCGCGGCATGAGTGAAACGAATTTCGTCCCCGGTGTCTGCATTGCGGGCACCGGCAGTTATGTTCCGGAGAAGGTGTTGACCAACGAGGAGCTGGCCCTGCGTGTCGACACCAGCGACGAGTGGATCGTGACCCGCACCGGGATCAAGGAGCGCCGCATCGCGCGCCAGGACGAGTTCACCTCGCACATGGCGAGCGAGGCCGCGCGCCGCGCGCTTGCCCAGGCCGGTATGGCCCCGGAAGACGTCCAGCTGATCATTGTGGCGACGATCACTCCTGACACGCCGACGCCGGCCACGGCCTGCCACGTGCAGCAGCAGCTGGGGGCCAAGAATGCGGTGGCGTTCGACATTTCCGCGGCCTGTTCGGGGTTTCTTTACGCGATGAAAATCTCGAAGCGTCTGATTACCAGCGGCGCGTTCGAGAATGCGCTGATCATCGGTGCGGAGAAGCTTTCGGCGGTGACGAATTGGAGCGACCGCACGACCTGCGTGCTGTTCGGCGATGGTGCCGGCGCGGC
Organism: uncultured bacterium; assembly: GCA_965650215.1. Taxonomy (GTDB): domain Bacteria; phylum Verrucomicrobiota; class Verrucomicrobiia; order Verrucomicrobiales; family Akkermansiaceae; genus Luteolibacter. Next base: position 2,115 of record CBFGOB010000401.1, read on the forward strand.
GGTGCTGCGGAAATCGAAGCCCGGCGAGGGCGACATTGTGGCGACCGAGATGGGGACCGATGGCACCCTGACCCACCTGTTGGAAATCCCCGGCGGTGGCACGGCTTGTCCGATCAACAGCCAGAACGTCAATGACAACCTCCAGACCCTGAGCATGCTCGGCAAGGAGGTGTTCAAGCACGCGGTGAACCGCATGAAGCAGGCGGCCGAGCAGGTGATCGAGCGTGCCGGATGGCGTTCCGAGGACATTGCCTGCGTGATTCCGCATCAGGCGAACCTGCGGATCATCGATGCGATTGCCGACCGCCTGGCCGTTCCCAACGAGCGGGTGTTTGTGAACCTCCACAAGTATGGCAACACCTCTGCCGCCGCGGTGGCGATCGCGCTCGACGAGGCCCACCGGTCGGGAGCCTTCAAGCGTGGAGACAAGATTGTGCTGGTGGTTTTCGGTGCCGGGTTGACCTGGGCCGCCGCGGCGATCGAGTGGTAGG
>CBFGOB010000402.1:0-2593 GCA_965650215.1 uncultured bacterium
AATACGATTCGCCGAGCCGCCAGTCGAGGTGCAGGTCCTTGGTGAGGAACATCGCGGTGATCATGCGAACGCGGTTGTGCATGAAGCCGGTGGCGGCGAGTTCGCGCATGCCGGCATCGACGATTGGAAAGCCGGTGTGGCCGGATTTCCAGAGTTCGAAGGATTCCCCGGGTTCCTGCCATGGCAGTCCCAGCCATTCGGGGTTGAATTCCTTCATCAGGACTTTCGGAAAGTGATGGAGGATGGCCAGGTAGAACTCGCGCCATGCAAGTTCCTTGATAAAGGTGTCGATCCCTTTGCAGGCTTGGGGATCGGCCGAGCCGCGTGCCTTCATGGCCTCGGCGTAGACGGTGCGGATCGAGAGCAGACCGAAGCGCAGGTCTTGGGAAATGCGGCTGGTATGGTCACATGCTGGAAAATCCCTGAGTTCGGCGTAGCGCTGGACGATGCCGTCCAAGGCGCGGTTGAGGCGCTGCCGAGCCGCACGTTCCCCGGGTTCCGGAAGGCAGGCGTCGCTGGCGGGAAGGCCCCAATGGTCGAGGCCGGGCAGCGGCTCCGATGGGATGGCGGGAGGGGTGTGGATGCGCTTGGGCTTGCCGATCGGTGCGTGTTTCGGCAGCTGCAGCCAATTGCGGCTGTAGGGCGTGTATACCCGGTAGGGCTGTCCGGATTGGGTCAGGACGTCCTCGGGCGCATGCATCGAGACCTCGTGATGACCATGGCAATCGACCCCGAGTTCGCGGCAGAGGGCTTCGAGCCGCGCTTCGACCTGCTTGCCATGGGGGTCGGGGTCGCGTTGGAAATGGATCGCCCGGGCACCGGTTTCACGGATGAGGTGTCGGATCCCTTCGATGGGTTCCTGATGGCGGATGATCAGCCGGCCGCCGAGGGATTCGAGGTTTTTGGCAAGCGAGGCGAGGCAGCCGCAAAGGAATTGCTGGCGCTTTGCGCCGGTCCAGTGGTGCTGGTGCTTCCACTTGCTGGGGAAATACACGGGAATGACCGAAGTGCCGGGCTCTGAAGCACTGCTCAGGGCCCGGTTGTCGGTGACCCGCAGGTCCCTGCGGACCCAATAAATGACGGGAGGTGGCTCCGTTGCCATGGGGAAATCGTGACGGAGCGGTGAAGAACGGGCTTCAGACTGCGTTGGCGAGCAGCTTTTCGGCTTTCTTGATGGTCGTGGCGGTCAGTTTGCCGTTGACGCGACGGGCACCCTCGATGAGCGATTTCAGCTCCTTGAGGGTTTTTTCAGCTGCGGCGAGCGACTTCCGGGGGCCACCGAACTTCTTGTCGGGGAAGTAGCGGGTGAAGGTGGATCCGGACCTGCTGATGCAGAGTCTCCAGCCTTCGAATGCAGCGCTTTCGTAGGTGAAACGGGTGAGGTTTTTCTTGGATTTCATGTGGTTCAGGGGGTTGGGTAAATCTATTCATGCACCCTGCCTGATAGAAAATCTAGCGATTTTTTTCGGGAATTCGGGCCCCCGGTGCTTCAGGGCATGGCCGGGCAACGGTGAATTTCCCCAAAAAAAGGCTTTGCAAGGCAGGTTGGGCGGCATTTATTCGCCGCCCGCGGGCATTCCAAGCACGCCGTAGGTCCTCCAGTCCGGCTCCATTTCATGGGCCGAATCCGCCCGCAGGAGGGTAACCCGGCCACCCCAAACCAACATGTCAGACATCAAACTTGCTCGTTTCGAGCTTCCGAACCGCCTCGTTCGCAACGAGGAGACCGCCTCCGATACCTACGCCCAATTCGTGGCCGAGCCCTTTGAACGCGGCTACGGCCACACGATCGGCAACTCGCTGCGCCGCGTCCTGCTTTCCTCGCTCGAGGGGGCCTCGATCACTTCCGTGCGCATCGCTGGCGTGCAACACGAATTCTCCAGCCTTCCGGGCGTGGTGGAAGACGTGACCGACATCGTGCTCAACCTCAAGAAGGTCAAGTTCGCCCATCACGAGAAGGAGCCGCGCATCCTCACCATCAAGATTGAAAAAGAGGGTGTCGTGACCGCCGGTGACATCATCGATGACAACATTTACAGCGTGGTCAACAAGGACCAGGTGATCTGCACCCTCGACAAGAAGGTGAAGTTCGAATGCGAATTCGAAGTGCGCGTCGGCCGTGGTTTCTCCACCGGTGACGAGAACAAGCGCAAGGACCAGCCGATCGGCGTGATCGCCATCGACTCGATCTTCTCCCCGGTGACCCGCGTCAAGTATGCGGTCGAGACGACCCGCGTGGGCCAGATGACCGATTTCGACAAGTTGGTTCTCGATATCTGGACCGACGGCCGCATCACTCCGCAGGATGCGCTGCTCCAGGCATCCGCGATTCTGCGCCACCACCTCGACGTGTTCGTCAACTACGACGAAAATGCCGTCGATTTCGAGGAGGCTCCCGCCGAATCGAGCGAGGAGAACGCCGCGCTCAAGAAGCTGCTCAACATGTCGGTCAACGAAATCGAGCTTTCGGTGCGTGCGGCCAACTGCCTCAACAACGCCAACATCACGACCGTGGGTCAGCTGGCGATGAAGACCGAAGCCGAGATGCTCAAGTACCGCAACTTCGGCAAGAAGTCGCTCAACGAGATCAAGG
>CBFGOB010000403.1:0-2562 GCA_965650215.1 uncultured bacterium
CTGCTTGAACGCCTCGTCATCCGCCTTGGCGGTCTCGACATTGCGGACATCCGCTTTGGCGATGACCCGCTCGTCCTTGATGCTCTTGGTCACCTGGACCTCAACCACATAGGATGAGGCATCCTGGCTCACCAGCACTCCCTCGACCTTGCTGCCGTCCTTCAGCCAAAACACATCGCCCCAGGCAGGCGCGACCAAGGCGCAACAGCCCAACATCCAAAATGGCACTCGTTGATTCATCGATCTGGCAACGGATTATTCATGAATACTTTGTCATCACTAGATAATTTTTCCCCGTAGCCGACGAATCGGCCCGCAGCAGCTGCATCGGATCAGCGGGTGGCGGCCCGCTGATGCGGGTAAAGGCGTTGGATGCCCCCCATCAGTTGCCCGGCGTGGCCTGCGGGCTGATCCATGGCCTCAACCGGAAGTCCCTCGGCCACATCCACGAGTCCCGCAGGAAGCGTCTTGCCCAGGCCTTTGAGCCGTGCGGCAGTGATGGCAATCAGACCGAGCGTGGAATCCTCCGCAAGCATCTTCCGGTCCTCGATCGGCAACGCGACGATCCGGCTCCCGGGAGGACATTCCTGCACCAGCTTGCCATCGACAAATCGGCCGATGAACTCCTGCAGCAAGGCCTCCGCCCAGCGGTCCCATTGGCCGTCGGCAGCCAGCTCATGCAGATCCAGCGCCGCATTGATGGCCAACGCGTAGTGGTAGGCACGGGCCTGGCTCACCGCCGACGTCCCTTCGGAACGACAGGCATGCAAGGATCCACCAGCCCCGAACGCATCGCGGCAGCGGGTCATCAATTCCTTCGCCTTGCGCAGATGATCCGGATTGCCGGTCACCTGATAAGCCCTCGCATGAACCGAGACCATCGCGAAGGATGCCTTGAAATGTGCAGAACCGTCGCGGATCCCGACACGCATGCGCGCGTCGCGGGTCGCGAGAAGTTTGGCTCTTGCCGCCTGATGGCGACGCTGCATTTCCTCCAGCGGAACCCCGAATTCGGCGGCAAGCGCGGCAAGCGGCATGCGAGCGCCGATGGCATTCTTTCTGAAATGAAGGCGCGTCGGATCCGTCTCCAGCGGCAGATTGCCCAGTTCCTCCATGCCGGTCATCCGCACCCACCAGCGGGCATCCTCGTCGCCGAGCACACCCCGGATTTCCGCGATCGTCCACATCCACTTCTGAGGGTCCCGATCGACCGAGGGAGCAAGGACGAAAAGCCCGTCCGCATTCAGATAATCCCGCTCCAGAAGATCAATCAGGACAAGCGCCCGCTCAAGCGCCTTCGGGTCGCCGGTCGCCTGATGGGCGCAAAGCAGCGCCTCCGCGATCCCGGCCTGCGAGGCACCATCCTTGACGAAGGCGGGCAACGACCAGGACTTCGCGCTCCGGCGGGAAAAGGCTCCGCCATCCAGAGGATCGAACATCGGACTCGGCAGCAAATGATCCAGAAGGCTTTGCACCACGTTCCGGGCACCATCGCGCAATTCCTGCGGCAGGGTGTCCCTCATCGAGGCATCCGCGAGCAGCTTGATCACCCGCACCGGAACGGCCTCGCCAGCATGGCTGATGCTTTGGGTGTAAGGGTCGTAGTTCGAAATCAGCTGCCGAAGCGCTCTCGGGACATCACGCTTCGGGTCGTCACTGAACTTTCGGCCGTCGATCCTGGCCTGATAGCGCTTCTGGCGCCTGCGTTGGTCATGCGCGCTGTTGCTGAGCACGTAGCCCGGGGCCCCATCGACCATCCACAGCTCCAGATCATCTTCCCACATCGGCGCGATCATCGCATGCGATTGGGTGAAGGTCTGATACACCCCTCCCGGATTGTCGGAGCTCACCGGCGTAGAGGCCACGAAGTTCCGCTCGTAATCCAGCCAGGCAAACATCGGGAACGCGATCGGACGGCTGATTTCCTCCGCCAGGTCCGCCGACAACACCTCGAACTCCCGGGAAAGGTCGGCATCGATCAACACCGGGATGTAGTTGGCATTGATGATTTCAACCACCGAGGGATCGGACTCGAGGTCACGCATCGCCTGGCTGAAGCCCGGATGCTGCGGGAGTGCAATCACACAGAAAATCAGCCGCTTCGCCGCCTTGGCCCGGTCGAACACCTCGGGCTCCCAGGGCTGCCAATGAATCGCCGAGGCCTTGAATTGCTGGCCCACCACCGAAGACATGCCGCCGATGCGGTTGACCTGCAACTCGGGTGCGAGTTCGACCTTCAGCTCTTCGATCCCGATCCGCTGGGGCTTGTTGGCCTTGCGGCAACCCAGCAACAGCACGCCGGCCAGGCACAGAATGGCAGCCTGCAACGGCACTCGCTTCGATATCAACGCGTTCATGGCTAAGGTCGCCGCGATGAAAGAATCCCCGGCGGCCCGTGCATGATGAAGAAAAGACTTCCGATGTATCAAGCCGAAGCTATCCTGCGCTCGAAATTGAATTCACCACGTGATTAGCATCGCCGTATCGAGCCAAAAGGGAGGCGTGGGCAAAACCACCCTGTCCATCAATCCCGCCCTTGCGAAGGCATGGGCGAGATTGATG
>CBFGOB010000404.1:0-2559 GCA_965650215.1 uncultured bacterium
CCCGTGGCACATTTGCCAATGTCCGGATCAAGAACCTCATGGTTCCCGGCGTCGAAGGCGGGGTGACCCGCGGATTTGCAGGCGGGAATTCAGGAGCCGATCCGGTTGCCATTTTTGATGCCGCCGCGGCTTATCAGTCCGAGGCCACCCCGACCATCGTCATCGGCGCCGAAGACTACGGCATGGGCTCCAGCCGCGACTGGGCGGCAAAGGGCACCAACCTTCTGGGCGTCAAGGCGGTGATCACCAAGTCCTTTGAACGCATCCACCGCTCGAATCTCGTTGGCATGGGAGTGCTCCCTTGCAATTTCGTCAACAAAGCCGACTACGACAAGGTGGCCGGACTGGCGGATGCGACCTTCGATCTGGTGGGCATCGACAATGATCTGAAGCCCCAACAGCAGGCAACCCTGGTGGTGCACCCGGCCCAAGGTGACTCCTTCGAGATCCCTGTCGTCGTTCGGATCGATACCCCTGTCGAAAAGGACTACTACCGTGCCGGCGGCATCCTGCCCTACGTTCTCGCACAGATCCTCGAGAAGCAGGCCTGATCCACCTCAGTCGGCCCCCTGGCGCTGTGTCGGCTTGGGTCCGCTGGAAGTCCGGGGGAGAAGTTTGCGCTTCCGTCCGGATTTGCGTGCTCTTGGGTTGCATTGCGCCCTCCGAGACGCAATGATCATGCGATCTTTCCATGGCGTCGTCCCAACCAGAAGAGCACCTGCTGTTGATCCGCTGTCCTTCTTGCGGCCAGCGCTTCAACGTCGAACAGGAGCTCCGGGGGCGCGTGGTGGAATGCGGGGAATGTGAAGAACGCTTCGAGATCAGCGATTCGGTCATCGTCAAGGGCCGGAAATTCTACCCCGGTGAACGCCGCGATCCCTTGCTCGAGCATGTTTACCGCGTCGACAAACCGATTCCACCGATCAACGAGCTGGCCATGACGCAGGCTTATGCCGCGCAGGCGACCCCGACGGTCGATGACAGGAACTCACCGCTCAGGGTCATCATGGGACTTGCAGGCGTGTTTGGTATGCTGATCACCGGCTTGGTGCTCGCCCTCGGTGCCGATCGTGGCGGCGTGCTCGACGGGGTGACAACCGACAAGCGCCTCGTGGTTGCTGCCTTTGCAGGCCTGTTTGGCAGCCTGCTGCTGGTGATTTCGAACCCGAAGCGACGACTTTTTGCCCTGCTATCCAGCATGGGCATGACGATCCTGCTGCTCACTTTGCCATTGATCTTTTCAGGAGCCTCAAAGCCTTTGGGGACGGATGAGCCACTGGTCGAAATGGATGAGCCGGTGCAGACAAGCGAGCCGGAAAAACCTCTTGAGCAACGGGATTTGAGGGAAGTCATCGGCACGGCTCCTCTCGAGGCCGAAATTGAAAGACTCGACAACTCGGGCAGCGACCTCAAAGCCGTCGGGCTGTGGCTGAAAAACCTGAAAATCCGTAACTGCCTGCTGGTGAGGGATTATATCCTGCGCGAGACGAATGCGGACCTGCAATCCCACTATTACACCCGCGACAACGGGCATTTCCTGATGGTCGTTACCGGCATCAAGCAAAGCGCAGATGAGTTGGCGATCATCGCGGCGGCCTTGGGCAAGGTGGAAAACGTCTATTCCGACCTCAGCGTGGTGGAGGTAACAGTTGACAATGAGCGTTTTTTGGCCGGCCCTATCGACCAGTTGTCCAATCCGGAGGATCCCGACTTCTATCTGCTCAATAAGATCGAACTCGAGAGCATCGACCTTGATCGGGTGTCTGCGGCGGTCAAACGGCTTGCCGATGTTCAGCCCAGGTTGTTCCGCAAGGACATTACGGATCGCTTGGTTCGGCTTCTGGGCAACCGATGGATCGAATTCAAGGGCGACATTTGCAGGGCTTTGTTGGTGTGGTCCGAAGAGTCCGGGCCAGCAGGTCAGGTGGCGCTAGCCGAGATTGAGAGTCTTGTGGGCAGGGATCTCGATGTGCCTGAGGAAATGATTGCGCTCAGCATCAAGGAAAAGACCTCCGGCACGGCACCGGTCTTGCACAAGTTGTGGCTCAAGTCGCCGGTGATCTGGGAGAGATACTACATCCAGCTGGGGGCGGATGCCGAGAAAGCATGCTCGGGCACTTCGACCAGACGACCGGTAGTTTTCGCCAGTCCGCCATCCGGATCCTCGGGGCCACTGGAGGCGCGGAGAGCCTCGAGCTTATGGAATCGATCCTGGATTCCGCCAAGGATGCTGAAACCAAGATCCTAATCCGCAATGCCATTCGCTCGATCAGTGAACGGATGAGGCAGACGGAGTGATTTCGCTGCCTGGTTGTGAGGGAGCTCAGTCGTCGTGCTTTCCAATCAATCGCGTTGCTGTTTCTTTCCCTACAAAGAGACAGACAACATTCCCTACAAAGGGACAGACAATATATTAAGAAAATAGCTTGCCAGAAATTCGCAATATAGTTCATATGAACACATGAGAACCGGGAGATGGCTGGCGAAGTGGCGGGAGTCCACGCAAAAGCCCGTGATGTACCACTGCATTTCGCGGGTCGTGGATCGCCAGTTTGTCCT
>CBFGOB010000405.1:0-2539 GCA_965650215.1 uncultured bacterium
GCCGTTCGAGCCCGCGTCGTGTGAGACGGTGGTGGATTTGCTCCAGACCTTTTCCTTGTCGATGGATGAATCGTTTTTGCCGTTGCGCGTGGTGGTGCTTTGCTCGCAGGTCAGGGTGAATTCCAGGTCCTTGCGGTAAGGCGGGGGGCGCTTCATCAATACCGATCCTTCCAGCGCCCCGCCGGGGTGGCAGGGGAGCGTTGTGGCTTCGAAGCCGATGCGGCCGACCGTGCGCCGGTGACGCACACGCTTGAGGGAATGCCATCCGGGAATGGCCCAGAGGGCGACAAAGATCATCGTCAGCCACGCGAGCGGTTCCGATGCATAGGCGCCGCAGGCGGCCATGGCGGTGATCAGTGAAACGATGATCGCGCCCGACCAGAGGGTATAGCTGTGAAGGGCGACGCCCCAGAAGTTTGCGCTTTCCGGGATCGGTTGTTGCGACCATGCGGGTTTCCATTTCCACGGTTCATCCGGATAGATTTCCCGCAGTTGGTTTTCACGCCGCTGCCAGCGCATCCCGATGATGCCGCCCACGACCAACCCGGTGCCGACGGCGGGGAAGGTGAGGGCGAAGATCGCGAGGAAGCATTGCATTTCCCAGCGCAGGTGGCGGTAGAGCACTGCTTCCTGCGGTTGGTCGGGGTTCACGTAGCAGCGGAACGACGGCGGGGCGTTGGGTTTTTTGGATTGGCGCGCATGTTCGGCGAGTTCGCGATGGGCCCGCTGTTGGAAGTCGCCGATGTTGTCGCTCCCGCCGCCCAGGCCGACCTGGGTGCTGTGGTAGCTTTGGCCCTTGAAGCTGTAGCGGTAGCTGGCGCTTGCCTTGTAGGTGGTTGAGCCGTCGCTGTTGCCGGTCTCGAGTTTGGCGCTTTCGATCCAGCAAGGGGTTTCCTGCCACGAGCGGGCTTCGATCCAGCTCAAGTAGCCGTGGAAGTAGAGGCCGGTCATGAACAGGCCGGCGATCATGAATGGCAGGCCGAAGAGGCTGAGGCAGCCTGAGGACAATTCCTTGGGAGCTTTGGAGGGTTTTGACATGATGGACCAGGCAGGAGGAGCCGAGAGGGTCATAGGGCATGACGGTTTTTTGGGAAAGGGGATTCCGGTGATCGGCTTGAAGGGGTGGTGCGTGACACTTGAACCACTGATGGCGCTGATGTTGGCTGATTTCGCAGAATGGCTTATCAAGCTTTCAGTCAACGCGCACAGCGCGAGTCAATCCGACTGCCGCTGGATGGAGCCGTATTTTAGGCTTTTCGGGTTCGAAGGAATGAGGATACTGCCGGTCCGTTGCGGGCGAGGATTGTCCGCGAAAGCCGGTATAGCTCAGTTGGTAGAGCAGCTGATTTGTAATCAGCAGGTCGTCGGTTCGAAAGCAGTGGCCGCTGTAGCGGCCTCCAATCCCATCGTGGCGCAGCCACGGATCCCGCTTGGACTTGCGCACAGCGCGAGTCAATCCGACTGCCGCTGGATGGAGCCGTATTTTAGGCTTTTCGGGTTCGAAGGAATGAGGATACTGCCGGTCCGTTGCGGGCGAGGATTGTCCGCGAAAGCCGGTATAGCTCAGTTGGTAGAGCAGCTGATTTGTAATCAGCAGGTCGTCGGTTCGAGTCCGACTGCCGGCTCCAGCTTCGCTGGAGAAAGTCAGCGACGGTCATAGACCGACGCGACAATCCACTCTAGCAAGTCAGCGACGTTCTTTCGTCTTCATGCAAGCTACAGAAGGCATGCAGGAACGCGTCTGCGAAGACTCGGCACCCAATATCCATGTTGATTTCTCGTCTGCGTCCATTTGATCCCGCCCTCTGGCGGGGCTCCTGTGGGCACTCGCTTCGTGAGCGTCGATGTCGCTACGCTCGATGGCGTTTGATGTTCCTCCCGAAATCTCACGGTTCCCCGAGCACTGGGGCGACCATGACGATCGCCCGGTCGGTGACCGAGCGGGTGAGGGCCGGGGTGCTGACGATGTCGGTCGGTCGCAGCGGGCGGGCCATGCCTTGGTAACGCAGCGGCCGGTAACCGAGGCCGAGCAGGGCGTCGATCGGGGATTTTCTCAAGCTTGGCTTCCAGAAGTTGGGAGCGGCGCCGGTTTCGTAGTAATAGACCCACGAGCGCTGCGGATCCGCCCATCCGGCGCAAAGCAGGACGTGGCCACGCTCGATGTTGAGGATGTCGCCGGGTTGCAGCAGGCTGGCATCGGCAAGCGGATCGCAGACCTTGGGCAGCTGCCGGGTGTCGTGGGCCTTGGGCAGCTTGAGGCATTTCGAGACAAAGCCCGAGCAATCGAGGCCGGCGGCGTAGGCGCTGACGGCGGCGTTGTCCGCGCGGCGTTTGGCGGGTGAGGAGACATCGCCGGCGGCGTGGCCTTTGGCGATGGCGGCGTCGAAGGATTTCGGGTCGTCGAAGCCGCCCCATTTGTAGGGGATGCCGGTGTTGACAAAACCCGGAATCCACCAGCCCCTCCGCGGGCTGAGCGGCTCGTGGCAGATGTCGGGGGCGCCGATCTCGTCGCCGAGACAGAAGCCAGCCGTCACGCCTA
>CBFGOB010000406.1:0-2519 GCA_965650215.1 uncultured bacterium
CCGATCGGCCCGGTCTATCAGGCGGGCACGCTGAGCGGCAACCCGCTCGCCATGGCCGCCGGGCTTGCCCAGCTCAAGGAACTTGCCAAACCCTCGGGCTATCCACGGCTCGAACAACTCGGCGCCCATTTCGAAGCGGGCCTGCGCAAGGTCATGCAGTCGAAAGGCATCCCCCACCGGATCCACCGCGTGGGCTCGATGTTCTGCCTCTTTTTCACCGATCGCGAAATCGTCAATGTCGACGACGTGATGAAGCAGGACCTGGAGCTCTTCAAAAAGTTCTTCTGGGGCTGCCTCGACAAGGGCGTCTACCTCGCCCCCTCGCCGTACGAAACCGGCTTCCTCTCGCTCGCCCACACCGAAGCCGACCTCGACGACACCCTCACGGTCTTCGACGAAGTGCTCAGCGGGATCTGAAGACAACCAACAAGGGCCGGTGGTCGGAGGCCTCGTCCCAGGACCGGTCGTCAACCACCCCCGAGGCCTTGAAATCCACTTCATCCCTCAGCGCCTCGCTCACGGCGACGTAATCGAGCCGCGAATAGATGTCCTCGTAGTCCCAGCGATGGGTCCAGGTGTGGCCACGCGAATCGCGCAGGCGCAGCGGCATCAGCGCATCGCGACTGCCGGATGCCCCCATCACGGTCCTCACCGCCACGCTGTTGCGGCTGTCGTTGAAATCCCCGAAGACCACCAGTCGCGTGCCGGGATCGGCTTTCAAAATCCCATCGACATGACGCCGCAGCAAATCGGCCTCGTGGATCCGCATCTGCTCCTGATCGAGCTCTTGCACCTCGCGCTTGGATTTGAAATGAACGCCCACAAAGCGGTAGCTCACCGGGCCCTGTCCGACGGTCACATCGAGGATCCCGCGGTTGATCCCGTAGGTCCGGCCCCGCAGCTGGAAGGTCGACACCTTCGGCTTCGCAGTGGCCACCATCGGAAACCGTGACAAAAGCCCCAAGCGCCTGACCGGATCGGTGCCGGAGGCCACATGCGCAAAGGGCAAATCCAAGCCCCGCTTCTTCAAACGCCGCTGGATGTCGGCCAGATCCGCCTCGGTTCCGATTTCCGCCAACCCCAGGACCTCCGGCTGCTGACCGGCGATCAGGTCGATCACCGCCCGTTTCTCGGGCTCGGGTTTCGGAGCCATCGCCTTGCCGCCCCCGGGCGCGGAGCGCTCCATCGTCAGCCAGTTCTCGACATTGTAGGCCATGAAACGCAGCCCTGCTCCGCTGACCGGCCGGCTTGAACGGGGCTGCACCTTCCCGACTGCCGCCGGCTCGACGGCTGTCGCATTCCTGCCCTTGCCCCAATCCGGCGTCCCTTGCTCCTCACCACAGGAAACGGCGGCGAGCGCCAGTACGAGACAAAAAAGAGCCCCGGTCATGACCGAGGCCCGATGAAGCAGCTTGCTAAAGGCAATCGGGGAGCTCATGCCGGCTCAGGCATCTTCCTTGGGCTCCTTGCCGGAAGCTTCCTTGACCTTCACTTCCGTCTCCGCACGGGTGATTTCGCGCTCAAAATCATCGCGCGCTTTCTTGAATTCCCCCATGCTCTTGCCGATGCCGCGGGCAAGTTCAGGCAGTTTCTTCGCTCCGAAGAGCAACAGGATCACGACGAAAATCATGATCATTTCAGGCATTCCGATGGGTCCCATAAGTGTGTGCGGGTGGTTGAAGCGAATTTAGGCGCGCGGCCGAGGTCTTGCAACGCATTTACCGGAAAAGCCAGCAGGAACTTTCAAGGATTCCCACTCGAAATGCCCACACTTCAAGGAAAAGCGGCATGGCAGCAACCCCGGAGTAGCGCTCTGCGAGCGCCATCATGCGGGCTGGCGGCTTGCAGCCGCCATGCACCGCACAGCCTCAAATGCCCTCCAACCTGCAAATTGTCCGTCCCTTGATGCTGACCGCTGGGATTTGGCGGACCACTGGGTGGCGGCCGTTTGATCCAAACGACCCTGCCATGCGGGCGATTGGGAAATCGCCATCCCCCGGGATGGCAGCCGAAGGCAGCCACTCCCCACGCCACCTCTCAATAATACGGCCTCAACATCCAGTAACACACCGGCCCGGTGACCGTGACATACAGCCACATCGGATAGACCCAGCGCGCCAGGCGCCGGTGCGCGGTAAAACGGTTGGTCCACGCGGCAATGAACGTGAACAGGATGAAAGGCAGGCTGACCGCCGCCAGAATGATGTGGCTGATCAGCAAGAGGAAATACACGAGCCTGGCGAGCCCCTCGCCGCCGTAACGGGTCGGGTCGTTGGTCATGTGATAGGCGACATAGGACAGCAGGAACACCACCGAAAACCCCATCGCCGCCAACATCGTCGCGCGGTGGAGACGCACCTTGCCGAGCTTGATGCAAAGCAGCGAAACGACCAGCAGGACGGCCACCAGCGCATTCACCGCCGCATGGAATGGCGGCAAGCCCATCGTCGACCACCCCTCGGGCAGGGGAATGCGGATCTTCTGCATGCACACGACCAGCACCAGCACCAGCGCAGATG
>CBFGOB010000407.1:0-2517 GCA_965650215.1 uncultured bacterium
GCTGGGAGTAATTTAGCCGCTCCACTCAGGGCTTGGCAACGCGTTTTTTGTAAATTTCTAAGCAATCCGAAGTATCCCGTTCCCACCCCGCAGCCTCAAAGTTCAAAACTCAGGACCCGGATGATTCCCGGCGTGGTTTGGAGCTTTTCGAGCAAGGCCACCGGCGGCTCGGTATCGACCTCGATGACCGTCACGGCGCGGGTGCGGTCCTCATTGCGGCTCAGCGCCATGTTGGCGATGTTCACCTGGGCCTCGCCCAGCGAACTGCCGATGATTCCGACAATCCCCGGACGGTCGTCGTTTTCGACAAACAAGAGGCGCCCGACATGGCTGGTTTCCACGTTGTGGCCGGCGATGTGCACGATCCGCGCGGATTTGCCGTAAAACGTGCCGGCCACCGTGCAGACTTCATCCCCCTTGATCACCGACACCTCGATAAGCTCGGTGCAATTGGTCGCCAAGGCCACCGTCGACTCGCCGACCTCCAGCCCAAGGGCCTTGGCCACGGCGGGAGCATTGACGAGATTGACCTGCTCGGCATTGTGCGCGGCCGAGAGGTAGCCGGTCAGCACCATGCGCGTGATCAGCTCGGTATCGAGTTCCGACACCGGCCCCAGGTAGGAAACCTTGAGGCGGTCGCGCTGGGCGGGTGCGATTTTCGAGAGCAGCTTGCCGAGCGAACTCGCCAGCTCGAGGTAGGGGCCAACGCTCTCCAGCGTGCGGCTGTCGAGGTTGGGCATGTTGACCGCATTGCGGATCTCGCCGGTCACCAAGTAGTCCTTGACCTGATGCGCCACCTCGATGCCGACATTCTCCTGGGCCTCGGCGGTGGATGCACCGAGGTGCGGGGTGAACACGCACTTCTTGACGGGCAGCAGCGCGAAATCCGCAGGCGGCGGCTCGACCTCGTAAACATCGAGGGCAATGCCACCCAGATGACCGGAATCGAGCAATTCCTTGGCTGCCGCCTCATCGACCAGACCACCACGCGCACAGTTGACGACGAGGGCACCGGGATTCATCAGCGACAGGCGCTCCTTGTTCAGGATGTGCTTGGTTTCGGCTGTCAGCGGGATGTGAAGTGTCACCACGTCCGCACCCTTGAGCGCCTGCTCGGGGCTTTCCGCCAGATCGACCTTCAGCGACTTGGCGCGGGCCTCGGTGAGGAAGGGATCGTAGGCCACCACGTGCATGCCAAAAGCCTGGGCCCGCTTGGCAAACTCGGTGCCGATCCGACCCATGCCGAGAATCGCAAGCCGCTTGTCGTTCATCTCCACGCCCGTGAAGGACTTGCGGTCCCATTGGCCGGCGATGATCGAGGCGTGGGCCTGCGGGATGTTGCGGGCCAGGGAAAGCATCAGCGTGAAGGCATGCTCGGCGGTGGAAATCGTGTTTCCGCTCGGCGTATTCATCACCACCACCCCGTGGTCGGTGGCGGCGTTGCGGTCGATGTTGTCGACCCCCACCCCGGCACGACCGATCACCTTGAGGTTTTTCGCTGCGGCAAACACTTCGGCAGTGACCTTCGTTTGCGACCGGACGACCAAACCATGATACTGGCCGATGATCTTGAGCAAGTCCTCCGGACTCAGGCCGGTGTTCACATCCACCGAGACTCCTTCGGCGTTTTTCAGGGCATCCACACCTTTTTCCGAAATCGGATCCGAAACCAGCACGCGATAGTTTGCCATAGGCCTGCGTGGGTAAACCAGAGCTCCGGTGCTGGCAAGGGTTTGCAGAAAAAAGATCAGCAACTCCGGCACAACAGCCCCCCCCCAAGGGCCGGGATCCGGTGACCGGAAGCACCCCACTCGCTCGGCCGCGGTTTCGTCACTCCGCGGTCACAAGAAAAATCAAAGGCACGGGTTGCCAAGTGAGCGCAGATCTCTCAAGTTGGCCCTGGTGAACCTGCCGAATGCCATCACCCTCTCCCGCCTCATCCTGACCGCGATCTTCGTCGCCGGCACGATGATGCAGAGCGCGATCGGCCATTGGATCGCCCTCGTCTCCTTCGTGATTGCCGCCATCAGCGACTTCGTCGACGGCTGGCTGGCGAGAAAACTCCAGTTGGTCACGGCCATGGGCAAGCTGCTCGACCCTCTGGCCGACAAGATCCTGGTCTGTGCCGCCTTCATCTACCTCAGCGCCGAGGGATTCTGTCCGGTGTGGATCACCATCGTGATCATGGGCCGCGAGTTCCTGGTCACCGGTCTCCGGCAGATCGCGGTGGAATCCGGCCATGTCATGGCTGCCGACCGACTCGGCAAATGGAAGACCGCAGCGCAGCTGACCTTTGCGATCACCTGCCTCGTGCACTTCGTCGTTGCCCCGATCGCCGGACAGCACCCGTTCTGGGGCTTTTTTGACCTTCTCTCGCGGCCCGAGTCCCTGCTGCAGCCGATCGCCCTTTGGCTTTCCCTGCTGCTGACCCTCTGGTCCGGCTGGAACTACAACTGGCAATGCAGCGGCTTACTGCTGCCGAAATCCTGAGCCCGCAGCACCTGCACAAACGGCTGG
>CBFGOB010000408.1:0-2510 GCA_965650215.1 uncultured bacterium
CGGCATGCCGGGCGGCAAGCGGGCGGGGGCGCGATGTGCGGAGCTTCTGGTTCCATCCGGCATGCCGTCGCGCGGGAACTGTCCCGCGCCGGGTGAAGCGCTCTATGCCTGACATTTCAACCACCGGAGAAAATGAAGAACCGTTTCTGGCTTCGACCCGCCGCAACCCTCCTTGGGTTCGGTTGTTCCGTCACTTTTTTGTCTGCGGCTTCCGCAGGGCATGACGCGGATCCCGCCCGGATCGTTTTCGAGCGTTTCGAATCTCCGGAGGGACGGTTCTCGGTTTCCGTGCCATCGGCTTGGAAGCGGATCGACTCCTATCCCTACAAGATCGACGACACCGTCCATGGGGTGATGCTCGAAGGGCCGGAGAATGCCGAAGGAGCGCCCATGACGATCGCGGTCCTGCATTACGCGGGCACCGGGTCGATCCAGGGAGCCGGCCACTACATCAAAAAGGTGCTGTCATCGCCAACGCGTGTTGATGCCGATCAGGAAACGAAATTTTCCGATGTCATGCTCGCCGGGCGCAAGGGCACGGAATTCACGTTGAAAAAATTCCATCTGGTCATCTTGCCCTTCCACGCACCCCCGATGGAAGACGGGGTGGTCTACGAAATCAATCCGCCCACCCGCAAGGTGAACATGGTGGTCCGGCACCTCGTGGTGCCGGCGGGTCCTGGATTCCACGCGCTGTGGTTTGAAGTGCCCGAGGACCAGTGCGATCGGTTTTCCGCGGTTTTTGACACCGTGGTCAGGTCCTTCGCGGTCCGGGAAGCCCGGCAGGAATACACGGCCTCGGGGAATCGCTTCAAGTGCATGATCCCCGAGGGCTGGAGCGTTTGCCCTTCCGCGGCTTTGGGTTTGTCCGAGGATGAGAAAAAAGTGTACGGGGTTCAATTTTCGAGTCCGCTTGGAGAAGGTCCGGTGAAGCCGGAAATTTCCGTGCATTACTACGCGCCGGGAAATCTCCTGGAGAAAACGGCGGATGCGTTCATCAAGCGGCGTTCGGGGCCATTGGTGCATGAGGGCAAATCGTACGGCCAAGTGCGGCCGCTCGAATGTGCCGGGAGAAAGGCGAGGACTTTTGAGAGCCTCAGTTTCAGAAACCCGGACGGGCGGGTGATCCATCCGCAGGAGGTGACGCTGCACCAGCGGTTCATCGTCGTTCCCGCCGCGAAGGACGAGGGGTTTTATGTCCTCCAATGGTCCGCTCCCCTGGAAACCAAAGATCAATCCGCCGCAGCCTTTGAGGGGGTCACGAACTCATTCGTGCCTCTCGAATGAGCGGATGGGTCCGCGTCAAGTGAGCAGGTGCCTGAGGAGGATCAGCAGTTTGCGGCGCTTGGTGACCTGGTAGCGTTTGGTGAAGACCTGGAAGCGGTCCTCGCGCATTTGCCGGAGCAGGTCTTGATAGATGTCGCTCATGATGCGTGCCGGCCGCAGGGCGGCGCGGTCGTAGGAGGTCAGGTTGAGCGCGGCTTCATCGTAGAAATTCCCGGCACGCACGGCCTCGAATTCCATCATGTCGAGGAAGCGTTGGTTGCGGACTCCGCGGGCGAGCTCATCGGCGCTGTAGCCGAACTGGTGGAGGTCCTGGAGCGGCAGGTAGATCCGCTGGCGTTCGCGAAGGTCCTCGCCGACGTCCCGGAGGATGTTGGTGAGCTGCAGGGCTTTGGCGAGCGAGAGCGCGTAAGTTTCCGACTCCGGAGCCTCGCAGCCGAAGAGGCGGATCGAGACGAGTCCGACGGTGCAGGAGACTTTCCAGATGTATCGCTCGAGGTCTTCCCAGCATTCGAAGTGCTGGACCTCGAGATCCATCCGGCAGCCGTCGATGATGCCCAGCAGCAGCTCGTTCGGGATTTCGTGGCGCTCGCGCAGCGAGATCAGTTCCTGCTGCAGGGTGTCCGGGTGTTTGAAGCCGTGGAGGATTCCCTCATGCCATTGATCGAGCGCGCTGCGGCGTTGATCGAGCGGGAGGGTGTCGTCATCGGCGAGGTCGTCGATGCTGCGGCAGAAGGCGTAAAACACCTGCATGTCCTCCCGGCGTGGTTTCGGGAGGATGTGGAGGGCAAAGGCGAGGTTCGAGTTCGCGCGCCGGGTGATGTCTGCTGCGGTCGGGGACACGGTGTCAATCGATCAGGCCCCAGTGCCCTTGGCTGACGGGCCAGAGGGTGAAGAGGGCGGGTCCGACGAGGTTGAATTCCTTCACCCGTCCCCAGTAGCGGGAGTCGAGCGAGCTGGCGGTGTTGTCGCCGAGGGCCGCATATTCGCGCATGCCCCGGGGGGCCTTGTCCTTGAGCGGCAGGGTATCGCCGGGTTTGGCGAGGTAGCGATGGAGGTTTTCGGTTTCCGGATGGGCGAACTGGTAACCGTTGCGGATGACCGAGTAGACGCCCTTGCCTTGCATGACCCGCTGGATGCCCGGTTCCTGGGCGATCTTGCCATTGACCCAGAGGTGGGGCGGGTCGATCGAAAGCGTGTCGCCGGGCACGCCGCAGAGGCGTTTG
>CBFGOB010000409.1:0-2507 GCA_965650215.1 uncultured bacterium
ATCTCGACCACGTTTTCCACGATCGCGTCCATGAAGTCGCGGTCGTGGGAGATCATCAGGATCGCGCCGGGGTAGTTCATCAGGTAGCGCTGGAACCAGAGCAGCGAGAGCAGGTCGAGGTGGTTGGTCGGCTCGTCGAGCATCAGCAGGTCGGGCTCCATCACCAGCAGTTGGGCGAGGTGGGCGCGCATCACCCAGCCGCCGGAATATTCGCGGGCCGGCCGGTGGAAGTCGCCCTGCTTGAAGCCCAGGCCAGCGAGGATTTTCTTGGCCTTGGGTTCGAGTTGATAGCCGTTGAGCTCGGTGTACTGGTCCTGGGCCTTGGCGAAATCCGGATGGGCGTGGTCGCCCTTGGCCTCGTATTCGCGCATCGTGCGCATGATCGAGATCATTTCCGGGGTGATGCCCATGGCGATCTCGATGATCGTTTCATCCGACGGCTCCCCGGCCTCCTGCGGCAGGTAGCCGGTGATCGCGTATTCGTCGCGCTCGATGCTGCCCTCATCCGGGCTGTCCTCGTCGAGAATCATGCGGAACAAAGTCGATTTGCCGGCACCATTGGGGCCGACCAAGGCGACCCGCTCGCCCCAGTTGATGGTCATCTCGGCCTCGCGCAGCAGGGTGCGGCCGCCGAGGGTTTTGCTGAGCTTTTTGATCGTGAGCACGCCGGGGGTGTAGAGGAGGCGCTGCCCCGGGGCAAGAATTTCGGACGGGCATCTCCGTGCTCCGCGGCGATTGCCCGGATTTCCTTCAATTGCCTTGACGGATTGGCGGGTGGACGGGTTTAAAGGGCCATCGTAAAACCATTATGGGCACCCATCCAGCATCCAAAAATCCCAAGTTTCTCGTCCTGGGACAAACCGTCGCTCTCGCCATGGCCACCGTCATTGCCCTGTTCGGGCAGGTCCGGGCCCAGGACTTCGAGGGAAAAGTGATTTCAAACGTCGAAATCCGCTACCTCGGGGCCAATACGATCAACGAGGATGTGTTGCGCAACCAGATGTCGAGCAAGGCAGGAACGGTCTACATGGCCGAGAACCTCGATAAGGACATCACCGCCCTTTACGAAAGCGGCATGGTTGACGATGTGCGCTTTCTGGCCGAGCCCGACGGCGAGAAGGTGAAGTTGATCGCCGAAGTCGCCACCCGGCCGATCCGCGACGGTGTCGGCTTCGTCGGCAACACGATTTTCAGCGATGAGAAGCTGGCCAAGGAATCGAAGCTGCCGGTTTCCGGCATCATGAGCGATGCCGAGATTCTCGAAGCGATCCGCAACCTCGAGAAATACTACAACGGCTACGGCTATCCGGATGTGATCATCACCCACGAAATCCGCCCGACTGAGCGTGCAGGCCGTGCCGATCTGGTGTTTGTGATCGACGAGGGCACCAAGAACGAGGTCCGCAAGATCCGCTTCGAAGGCAACACGGTCTTCAGCGACCGCGACCTGCGCAAGGAGATGAAGGTCAAGGAAAAGGGTTTCTTCTCCTGGCTCACCAAATCCGGCCGTTTCGAGTCGAACCAGCTGGATGACGATGTCGATGCGATCCTCGATTTCTACCGCAGCAAGGGTTATCTCCGCGCCAGCAGCCCCGGTGTGCGCCGTGAAGTCGTCAAGGACGGCCGCGTCGACCTGATCATCCCGATCGAAGAGGGTGCCAAATACACCGTCGACAGCGTCGGCTTCGGTTCGATGTCGGTCTTCAAGTCCGAGGAGCTTTATCCGGCGCTCAGCCTGAATGCGGGTGACGCTTACAATTCCAAAAAGATGCGCGAGGACATCAAGATGATCCGCAGCTACTATGGGTCCCGTGGTTATGCGGACGCCTCGGTCAACCCCGACATCGAGGATGCGGGCCCGAACCGCGTCAAGATCCTCTACCAGATCAACGAAGGCGGCCGCTACAAGGTCGGCCGGGTCAACATCACGGGCAACACCAAGACCAAGGACAAGGTCATTCGCCGCGAAATCCCGCTGCAGCCCGGCGACATGTTCAACACCGTCGAGCTTGAGACCACCAAGGCGCGCCTCGAAGGCATGCAGTATTTCAGCGAGGTCCAGGCCAGCGGAACCCCGAGCAGCGCCGGCTACCGTGACATCGACGTCATGGTGCAGGAGAAGAAGACCGGCACCGTCGGGATCGGCGCGGGCTTCAGCTCGATCGACAGCGTGGTGGGTTTCCTGATGCTGGAGCAGGCGAACTTCGACCTCTTCAATCCCTGGAACTTCACTGGTGGCGGCCAGCGCTTCGCGATGAACCTCCGTTTCGGTTCCGAGCGCACCGACGCGAGCATTTCGATCACCGAGCCCTGGTTCCTCGACCGTCAGCTTGCGCTGGGCACCGAGCTGTTCTACCGCGATTCGACCTACTTCAGCGATTTCTACGAGCAGACCAATGCCGGTGTTGCCGTTTCGCTGCGCAAGCCGCTGACGACCAAGAGCTACCTCAAGGGTGAGCTCCGCATGGAGACCGTGGAGATCGACTCGGAAGTGGATGCCTCGGATG
>CBFGOB010000410.1:0-2505 GCA_965650215.1 uncultured bacterium
GAGGGCGGCGGCGAGCTGGCCGCCGCAATCGCAGCGTTTGGAGAGGAAAACGTCGCCGGTGAGGCATTCCGAGTGGACGCGGACGAGGGTCGGCGTTTCCGGATTGATCGGCCCGCGGCTCAAGGCGAGGTGGTGGCTGCCGTCGGTGCGGATCCGGTAGAGGTGGCAGTCGAATTCGCCGTAGTCGGTCGGGAGTTTGATCGTCTCCTCGTGTTCGATGAGTTTCTCCGAGCGGCGGCGGTATTCGATGAGCTGGGCAATCGTGCAGGCCTTGAGGCCGTGGCGTTGCTGATAGGCACCGAGTTGGCCGACGCGGGCCATCGAGCCGTCGTCATTGATGATTTCGCAGATGATCGCGGCTTCCGGCAGGCCGGCGAGGCGGGTGAGGTCGATGGCCGCTTCGGTGTGGCCGGCACGGCGCAGGACGCCTTCGGTCGAGGCCAGCAGCGGGAACACGTGGCCGGGGCGGACAAAGGAATCCGCAGTGGCCGTGGGATCGGCGAGGAGGCGGATCGTTCGTGCGCGGTCGGCGGCCGAGATGCCGGTGCTGATGCCGTGGGCGGCGTCGACGCTGACGGTGAAGGCGGTCTTGTGGCCCTCGTGGTTGCGCCGCGTCATTTGCGGGAGGTCGAGTTGTTCGGTGCGTTCGGCTGTCAGCGGAGCGCAGATCAGCCCGCGGCCATGGATGGCCATGAAGTTGACCATTTCCGGCGTGCAGAGCGAGGCGGCGCCGATGAGATCGGCTTCATTTTCCCGGTCCGGGCTGTCGGCACAGATCACCATGCGGCCTGCGGCGATCTCGGCGATGATGTCATCAATCGGGCTGAACGAGATTTCGGGATCGGTCATGGCTGGGGAGTCGGCGTGGACGGCGGGCGCCGCGGGACAAGGGACAACAGGTGCCGCCTTTGCGCAATGCCGGATTTCGTCGGCTCAGTTCAGCTCGGGGTGGTCCGGAGCTTCCGCGAGAAGGCGGTGGTAGGGGGAAATCGCTCCGAGAAGATGGGACCACAGCGACGGGTCGTGGGCCTGCCCGAGCAGGGCCGCTTGGGGGCTGATGGGAAACCAGGACTCGTTCTGGAGTTCCTGTTCCAACTGGCCGGGGCTCCAGCCGGAATAGCCGATGAAGGCGCGCACGATCCGGCCCGGGCGGCGGATGTGTTTGGTTGCCGCCTCGGCAGAGATGCGGATCGCCCAGCGCAGCCCGAGTTTCGGGCTCCACCAGAACGAGGAAAAGGTCAGTTGGTTTTGATCGACCGGCCCGCCATTGTGCACGGCCAGTTGGCGCAGCGGCTTGAATCTCGGATCGTGCAGCAAGTCACCCACCACCCGGCCGGTCGGGTGGTTGAGGATGATGCCCATCGCGCCTTGCTCGCGGCTGTGTTCGTGGATCACGATCACGGATTTGTGAAACATGCTGTGGCGGAGGGACGGGTCGGCCAGCAGGAGCCTGCCGCGCAGGCGGGTAGGCACGTCGGACATGGAGGGATCATTCGCCACGATCGCAAGATACGCTGAATCGCCCGCAGCGCCAACTGCGGAATGCGCGGGATTTGAATGGATGGGGGAATGGTGGCATGATAGCTCGCCGTTTGGATGGCCGTAAGCTGCGCTTTCCGACGGTTTTTTCCTTATGAATCGCATTTCCTGTTTCTGCCTCTCCAGTCTGTCCGCCCTTGCCATGGTGGCCATGGCGGATGCACGCGTGGAGTTCAACCGCGACATCCGGCCGATCCTCACCAAGGAATGCACGGCTTGCCACGGCGGGGTCAAGGCGGCGGGCGGGATCTCCTTCATCGACCGCGCCCAGGCGCTTGCGGAGGGCGACTCGGGCCAACGCGCGATTGTGCCCGGCAAACCGTCGGAGTCGGAAGTGATGCGTCGTCTTCGCAGCCGCGATCCCGACGAGGTGATGCCCAAGCCAAAGCACGGACCGCCATTGAAGGAGGATCAGGTTGCATTGATCGAGCAGTGGATCCGCGAAGGCGCCGAGTGGCAGGAGCACTGGTCGTTTGTGCCGCCGCGCGAGGTGGCGGTTGAGGGTCTTTCGGATGAATCCTGGCCGTCATCGGGGATGGACCGGCATGTGCTCAAGCGTCTCGACCGTGAACGGCTCAAGCCTTCACCCGAGGCAGCACCCGAAGAATGGCTGCGGAGGGTCAGCTTCGACCTGACCGGCCTGCCGCCGGACCTCGAAGGATTGGAGTCTTATCGGAAGGCGCATGCGCAGGATTCCGACGCCGCCCGCCAGGCGGTGGTTGATCGATTGTTGGCATCTCCTCATTTCGGCGAGCGCTGGGCGGTCGTGTGGATGGATCTCGCACGTTACTCGGACACCTTTGGATTCGAGAAAGATCCGGAGCGCAGCATCTGGCCGTACCGGGACTGGCTGATCCGTGCCTTCAATGCCGACATGCCCTACGACCGTTTCACGATCGAGCAGCTTGCGGGGGATCTCTTGCCCGATGCGACGGCGGATCAACGGTTGGCCACCGCGTTTCATCG
>CBFGOB010000411.1:0-2498 GCA_965650215.1 uncultured bacterium
GGCAGCAGCGCGAGCAGGATCAGCCATGCGGGATGGGCGAGGGACACGTCAGGAGGTGGTGAGAGGAGGGTTGAGTGCCTGATGGGTGGCGGCGGCGAGGGTGGCCAGCAGCGCGAGTGAGAGGACCCAGGGGAACAACTCGCGGTCGTTGATCACCGTGTAGCTCTTGGCTTCGGTTTTTTCGAGTTGGTCGATGGTGCTGAAGGTTTGGCGGAGGGATTCGAGGTTTTGCGCCCAGTAGTGTTCGGCGCCGGTGAGTTCCGCGATTCTGCGCAAGGTGGGGAGGTCGAATTCCTGATAGGGGAAGCGCATGATGCTGGGGTCGACGCGGCCGTCCTTGGTGCCGATGGCGATCGTGTAGATCTTGATGCCGAGGGTTTTCGCCTGTTCGGCCGCTTCGATGGGCGAGATTTTTCCCGAGTTGCTGGCACCGTCGGTGATCAGGACGATGATCTTGCTTTTCGCGTCGCGTGCGTCGAGGCGGGTTGAGGCGGCGGCGATGGCCGAGCCGATGGCCGTGCCTTGTTCCTTGATGGTGCCGAGGTTGCGTTGATCGTTGAGGCGCAGGCTGTCGAGCGATTGGCGCAGCCATTTGTGGTCGAGGGTGATCGGGCTCATGTCCCGCGGGCGGCCGGCGAAGGCGACGAGGCCGATGCGGTCGTCGGGGCGGCGGCTGATGAAATCATCGACGACCATTTTGGCGACATCGATGCGTTTGGCGCGCTGGCCCTGGTCGACGAAGTCGTCGATGTCCATTGACAGCGAGACGTCGAGGGCGATGACGATGTCGATGCCGCTGGCGTTGCGGTTCTGGTATTCGTTGCGCCAGACCGGCCGGGACATCGCGAAGATCGTGAGCAGGAGGGCGAGCAGGGAGAGGGGCAGGCTGAGCTGGGTGCTGCGGTGGCGCACCGGCTTGCCAAGGCTGACGAGCACCGAGAGGTTGGGAAAGAGGATGGCGGATTCCGCGCCGCGCCCGCGCCTCAGGAGGAAGAGCAGGAGGCAGGGCACGAGCAGGAGCAGCCATGCCGGTTGGGCCAGACGGAAGTGTTCGAAGAGGGCGTTCATCCGGCGAGTTGCTGGTGGAGCGTGGCGAGCAGGCCTTTCGAGTCGGCAATCAATCCGGCGGGATCGTGGTCGGGGATTTCGCTGGCGTACTTGATGGCGGCAAGCCGGTCGAAGTGGGCTTTGGTGGCGGCTTGGGTATCCGGGTCGAGCGATTTCAGGGAATCGTGGCGGGTGATGAATTCCTCGTGGGTTTCGTAGAGTGCGGGGTCGCTGGCGGCGAGCGCGAGAAATTGGCGCAGGACCAGCGAGCAGTGGATGGCCGTGTCGCGGGCGGCGTGCGCCGGGTGTTGGGTGAGGGCGGCGAGGGCGTCGCGATAGGCGCTTTCGCGAAGCTGCGGGGCACCGGCCTGTGAGCGTTTGCGGGCGGCCATCACCAGGAGGGTGGCGAGGGCGAGGGTGAGGACGAGGCCAGCCGCGATCCACGGGCCGATGCCCGGAGCGGCGGGCAGGGTCGGTTCGATGAGGCGGAAGTCGTTGAGCGGCGGGTCCATGCCTTAGCGGAGGCGTTTGCGATGGTGGGTTTTCAGCAGGCGGCGCAGGGAGGCCAGCGGGTTGCCGTCGGTTCTGAGGTCGGCGAGCTGGATGCCGTGTTTTTTGCAGATTGCCTCGACCCCTTCGTGCTGGCGTTGCATGAGTTTCGCATAGCCCATGCGCAGGTTCGGGTTGCCGGTGTGGATTTCGGTTTCGAGTCCGGTTTCGGGATCGATCATCACGACGCGTCCGGCGTCCGGCAGTTTCGATTCCAGCCGGTCCTTGATGCGGATGGCGATGGTTTCGTGTTTGCGGGCGAGTTTGCCGATCGGTGGGTCGAGCGGGTCGGCGTGGAAGTCGGAGATCAGGAAAACCAGCGATTTGCGGTGGAGGCCGCGGATGAGCAGGTCGCAGGCCTTGGTGATCGAGGTTTGCGGGTGGTCCGGCCGGGTCACGAGGATTTCGCGGATCATGCGCAGCAGGTGCCGTTTGCCCTTGGTGGGCGGGATGAAGAGGATCGGTTCGCCGGCGAAGATCAGCAGCCCGACCTTGTCGCCGTTGTGCAGGGCGCTGAAGCCGAGGATCGCGGCGGTTTCGGCGGCGACTTCGCGTTTGCTGAATTCGATGCTGCCATAGTCCGCCGATCCGGAGATGTCGACGGCGAGCATGACCGCGAGTTCGCGTTCCTCGTGGAATTTGCGGACGAAGGGTTGGTTCATCCGGGCGGTGACGTTCCAGTCGATGAAGCGCACTTCGTCGCCGTGTTGGTATTCGCGGAACTCGTCGAAATCGAGCCCCTGGCCGCGGAATGACGAGCGGTATTCGCCCGAGAAGGTTTCGCGCACGAGACGCTGGGCCTTCAGCTCGAGCTTGCGCACCCGGGCCATCATTTCGTCGATCTGTTCGTCGGTCAGCAAAGGAAAGGGGATTGGTTATTGGTTATTGGTTATTGGTTATTG
>CBFGOB010000412.1:0-2498 GCA_965650215.1 uncultured bacterium
CTGGCCGACGAGGGCGGCCGAGTGGTTGATCGGCGTGCCTTCGCCGTAGGCACCGGTGGAAACCAGCCAGCCGCAGAGTGTGGGGAAGTCGTAGGGTTTCGGGTTGGCCTTGTTGGCGCTGCGCATGGCCATGCCGAATTGCTCGAGAGAAAGGAAAGGGTCGCTGGTGGAAACATCGAGATACAGGGTGTCGACCGCGGCAAAGGTGGCACCGGGTTCCACCCGCTTGCCGATCGGATCCTCGACGAGCGCGAGGAACTGCCCCTTGCGGCGCGGGTGCATGCCCAGGGTGCGCAGGAAATCACGGTAGTGGAGTCCGCCGACCACCATCGTCCGCCGCTGGCCGTCGCGCTGACCGGTGATCATCAGGCTGTTGTGCGCACCGACCGGGATTTCCGCTGCGATGCGGTTCGGATGGGCCCCGGCTCCGCCTTCGAGGACCCTGAGGTTTTGCAGAGCCGTCCCGGGCAGCAGGCTGGCTTGATCGATGAGGCCGATGCGCGTGATGCGCGCGGGGATGGCGCTGGGATTGGTCACGGAGAACCCGAGCACGGCAAAGGGTTGCCCGTCATAGAGCGTGACGTGCAGGTGCTTGGTGAGCCGGTATCCGCTCTGCGGGGTTTCGGTGATGGTGAGCTTGAGGCCTTTGCCGAATGTGTCCTCGACCTCGGATTGCGACCACTCGCGTCTCGCGGCTTTGCCTTGCTTCCACCCGGCCTCGTCCACGGTGAATGCGGCGTCGGCGAGGGCGCGGGTGTTCGAGGCGAGGTCGATCACCTCGTAGCGCCCGCGATCGAGGTCGTAATCGAGGGACAGTTTCCCATTCGAAATGCGGACGACCTTGTCATCCTGTTTCACGGTGACGGCGGCGCTGAGCATCGATGGACCAAGGATCAGTGCTGCAAGAAGACCGGGGCGGAAGTGCGGAATCATGAGGGACAAAAAGCGGAGTGAGCGGCGGTTTTCTATACACCAAAACGCGCCGATTCTTACAGCGCAACGCAAAAGGGCGCGGCATCCGCCGGGCAATCGATGATCTGTGCCGCGTCATGATCATGCGCTCCCGCGGACCCGCGGCATTTCTTCATCCAGCGGGCATGCCCCGCATTTCTCCTGGAAACAATCCCCGGGTGCCATCCGTAGCGCATGGCGCATCCCCAAGAGGATCCCCAGCCATGAATCGAAACCATTTCACCACCCTGTTGATCCAGCTCGTCCTGCTTGCGGTTCTCGCCTCATCGCCCGCGGCCGAAACGGGATCCATCGAAGCGATCGGCACCATGGGCAAGGGCGAGCGCATACTCGGCGGTGGCAAGGAAGCGGTGTTGTTCGAG
Source organism: uncultured bacterium (assembly GCA_965650215.1). GTDB lineage: Bacteria > Verrucomicrobiota > Verrucomicrobiia > Verrucomicrobiales > Akkermansiaceae > Luteolibacter. Next base: position 1,335 of record CBFGOB010000412.1, read on the forward strand.
CACCAGGGCAAGGGATGCCTCACCCATTTCTGGTTTGGCGGCAATTTCGAAGGCGTGGAGAACACGCGCATCCGCTATTATGTGGATGGCGAAACGATTCCCTCGATCGACATGGATCTCTACATGGGCCACGGCATTGGTTTCAACGACCAGCATGCCCCATGGGCGACCAGGCATGTGGGCAAGATCGGGAAGCGCAACGGCATCTACAACAACTACCGCATTCCATTCGGCAAAAGCGTGCGCGTGACCGCACAACACGCCGCGGATGCCGCCGACAACCCGCAGATCTGGTGGATCATCCGCGGCATGCAAAACGGCCGAGTCAGCCTCGGTGGGTTGGAACTGCCGGAATCCGCGCGACTCAAGCTGATCCGCCGGGAAAACCACGAGGCCCAGGCGCTTGAGGAATTCGATTTGTGCGATCTCGAGGGCAAGGGCGCGCTCTATCAGGTGGCCATCGCCGCGCAGGGAGACAACCTGACCTATCTAGAAGCCTGCATCCGCGCATACCTCGGCAATAACAAGGCCCCGCTCATGCTTTCATCGGGGTTGGAAGACTATTTCCTGGGAACCTACTACTTCGACACCGGGAAATTCCATGCCGACATGGCCGGGCTGACGCACTTTGACAGGAAGGCCGGCCGTTTTTCGGCCTACCGGTTTCATGACGAGGATCCCGTGGTCTTCCAGAACGGCCTTCGCCTCACCTGCCGCTGCGGTGAAACCGAGCACGGCGCGGCCGATGGCAAGGCCTACCTGAATCCGACCAAGACCCGCTACACCACCTACACGTGGGTCTATCAGTGGTGATGCATCCCGGGATTTCGCCTGCTCACCCCGCGCGGAGAACGCCCTCAGGGCCCTGCCGGTGGCATGGCAAGGCGCTTGCCTTCCATGTCTCCCGGCGCATCACCCCCGGCGCGAACACCCAACATCAACCGCTTGAACACAAGGCCTCGCAGCGCTAGAAACCGGCAACTTGTTCCTGATTCTCCTGCAAGTTCCCAAGCCCCGCGCCAGTAACCAAGCCCATGCTCCGCACCCTCTCCGCAGCCCTCGCCGCCTGTTCCTGCCTCTCCTCAGTCACCGCCGTTGAGCTGACCGCTGACCCCACCCCTCCCGCGTCGCCGCTGGTCATGTGGCTCGACGCCCCCGCGCCGC
>CBFGOB010000413.1:0-2498 GCA_965650215.1 uncultured bacterium
GCCGAGGCCCTCCAGGCAAAGCACTCGGGCCAGAAGGGCTTCATGTATCCGGACTTCTTCGTGCCGGCATTCGACCTGCTGATCACCCAGCCCGGCGGCGAAGCGAAGGACTACACCCGCTCGGTCGACTTCAGGAGCAGCGAGGCCCGGATCCGCTGGAGCAATGAACACGGCAGCTTCGAGCGAGGGCTGTTCTGTTCCCGCAAGGACCAGGTGGCGGTGGTCCGCCTGAAAGCGGACCAACCCGGCACGCTCCGTGCCACCCTCCAGTTGGTGCCGCGCGCCGACGGCGAGGTGTTCAACAACGACAGCGACATTGGCAAGAAATCCAGCGACTCGTTCAATGAGCACTTTGGCGACATCGTCAGCCGCTCGACGGAAACCTCGCTGTCCTACAGCATGCGCTGCCTCAAGGCTTATCCGGGCAGCATCACCGCCGTCAACGGCCACGCCCGCGTCATCACCCGCGGCGGCAAGAGCAGCGCAAAACCCGACGGCTCGCTAAGCATCGAGGGTGCGGACGAGGTCCTGCTGCTGGTCGACATCAGCCTGCCGAGAAAAGCCGGCGACAACCACTTCGACCAGCTCGCCGCCAAGCTCGGAGCGCTGCGGACCGACTACGCGGCCCTGCTTGCCGACCAGGCGGAACTTCACGGCGAACTGTTCGGACGGATCCAACTCGACCTTGGCGGCAGCGCCGGGGACCACCGGAAAAGCACCGAGGAACTGCTCGAGCTCTCGACCTGGGAAAACATCAACCTCGCCCTGCTTGAGAAGCAATTCGACGCCGGCCGCCACAACATCATCTGCTCGACCGGCAAGCTTCCGCCAAACCTCCAGGGGATCTGGGGCGGCACCTACGTTCCGGGTTGGGCCAGCGACTACACCCACAACGGCAACGTCCCGTCGGCAATCGCCGCGAACCTCCCGGGCAACATGCCCGAGCTGACCCCCGCTTACACCCGTTACATCGAGTCGCTGATCCCCGACCTCCAGCTCAATGCCAAGCACCTCTTCGGTGCACGCGGCATCGTGCTGCCCTCCCGCACCTCGACCCACGGCTACAACAACGCCTACTGCGATGGCTTCGCCGGCGGCATGTGGGTCGCCGGCGCCGGCAAGGCAGCCCGCTTCTTCTACGACTACTACCTGTTCACCGGTGATCAAAAATTCCTCGCCGAACACGCCCTGCCCTACCTGGAACAATGCGCGCTGTTCTTCGAGGACTACCTCTACGAGGGCCCCGACGGCAAATGGATCTTCTCGCCGACCCAATCGCCGGAAAACTGGCCGGCCGGCAGCAACGCTCAGGCGAGTTTCAACGCGACCATGGACGTCGCCGTCGCCAAGGAGGTGTTTGCCAACCTCATCCAAGGCTCGCGCATCCTCGGCGTGAACGCCGACAAGATCCCCCGCTGGGAAGGCATGCTGGCGAAAATGCCGCCCTACATGCTCAACGAGGATGGCATCATCAAGGAATGGCTGACCCCCGTGCTGGGCAACAACGACAAGCACCGCCACTCGTCGCAACTCTATCCGCTCTACTACGTAATGCCGGAGGAAATCGAAAACAACCCCGCGCTCAAGGAAGGCTTCCGCAAGAGTGTCGAATTCAAGCTTGCCGAACACTGGAAGGACAAGGAGGACCGCGGCTTCATGTCCTTCGGGCTCGTCCAACTCGGCCAGGTCGTCTCGACCCTCGGCGACGGAGAGCTTTCCCACCTCTGCCTGCGCCACCTGGTGAACCGCTTCTGGCTCAACAACCTGGCATCGATGCACAACCACCGCCACCTCTTCAACATGGACATCAGCGGCGGCCAACCGGCACTTGTCATCCAGATGCTGGTCAGCTCCGACCTTGGGAAAATCCGCCTGCTGCCGGCCCTGCCGAAGGAGTGGACCAAGGGCACGATCAAAGGCGTGCTCTGCCGCGGTGCGATCGAGATCAACCGCCTCCACTGGAACGGCAAGCGGGTCGAGGTGGAACTCACCGCCAAAGCCGACCAGGACCTGCAGCTGATCCTGCCCCGCATGCCAAAGCCCGAGACGGTCTCGCTGAAAGCCGGCAAGAAAGCCTCGTTCACCTACACCCTTCCCTGAACCCCGCAGCCCCATGACCCCGCAGCCCCTGCGCCCGGCGCTCACCGCCCTCGCCCTTTCCTTCCTCACGCTCGGCGCACAGGCCGGCATCCGCCCGGTTGAACTCCGCTGCGAAGGCGAAGCGAATCCGATCTCGACCGTCACCGCGCCGCGTCTGTCGTGGCAGCTTGAATCCGACGCGCGCAATCAATCGCAGTCGGCCTGGCAGATCCTCGTGGCCAGCCGCGCGGACCTCCTGGAACCGGAAAAAGCCGACCTCTGGGACTCGGGCAAGGTTCCCGCCAACCGCGCCCACGCGGTGCGCTATCAGGGACAAACCCTGCCGGTCGGCAAGACCTACCACTGGAAGGTCCGCTGCTGGGACGCGCAGGACAAGGAATCGGCGTGGAGCGAAGCGG
>CBFGOB010000414.1:0-2497 GCA_965650215.1 uncultured bacterium
GTAGGACAGGAAGGAGCGCGAATCGGTGAGCATCCCGACAAAGCGGCTGAACAGGCCGGTCGCGGACAATGCGTCCATCTGCAGCTCCATGCCGTCCTTCTGGTCGAGGAACCACCAACCCGATCCGAACTGGATCTTGCCCGGGACCGTGCCGTCCTGGAAGACCCCGGTCAGGGCCGCGAAGAGGTAATTGTCGCGCGGGTTGAGGTTGTAAATGACAACTTTCGGCAGCGCATCCTGGCAGACCAGCGTGTTGAGATAATGCATCAGCGAGGGACCCTGCTGGGTGTCGCCGATCGTGTCGAACCCGCTGTCGACGCCGACCTTGCGGAACATCGGTTGGTTGATGTTGCGGACCACCCCGAGGTGCAGCTGCTTCGTCCAGCCCTTCGCCGCGTCGAGTTTGCCGAAAAACACCATCAGGTAGAACGCGAATTTTTCCTGTTGTTCGGGAGTCGTCGGCTTGCCGTCAATCGCCTGGTCGAAAATCGTGGCCGCCTCGTCATCCGTGCAATCGAGCATCGGCAGACGGTCGAAACCGTGATCGGACATCCGGGCCCCTGCGGCATGGAAGTCGTCATGTCGCTTTTGCAACGCCGCAAGCAGGTCGCCCAGACTTGAAATCCCCATGCCGGCGGCAGCCGCAAGACGCTGGACCCATGGCAGCCAGAGATCCGGCTGACCGACAAACATCGCCTTGTCCGGACGGAAGGTCGGCGCCACCACGGTCTTGATTCCCATCCCTGCGATCGCCACATGATGATCGAGCGAATCCGCCGGATCATCGGTCGTGCCGACGACCCTCACGTCGAACTTGTTGAGGATCCCGTGGGCACAGAAATCGCTTTCTTTGAGTTTGGCATTCGCACGTTCCCAGATCTCATCGGCCGTCTTGGGACTCAGGAGCAGGTCGATGTCGAAGTAGCGCTGAAGCTCGAGATGCGTCCAGTGGTGGATCGGATTGCGCAGCGTGTAGGGCACGGTTTCCGCCCAGGCCTGGAATTTCTCGCGCGGGCTGGCGTCGCCGGTGATGCGTTGTTCATCAATCCCGTTGGCGCGGAGCAGGCGCCACTTGTAGTGGTCGCCACCCAGCCAGATCTCCGAAAGATTGTCCCATCGTTTGTTTTCGGCAATCTCCTGGGGCGAAAGATGGCAGTGGTAGTCGATGATCGGCTGGTCCCTGGCCACCTCGTGGAACAAGCGGCGGGCGGTCGGGGAATGGAGCAAAAAGTCTTGATCGGGGTAGGCCATGGCGTGGCGATTAAAGTCGTCTCGCATGGGCCTTCCAAGTGCAAAAAAAGACCCAAGAATTGCCCTGGTTTCCGGGCAGAACGGCCATACCACGTGGCGCGGGCATTCCGCCCGCCGCCTGTCAACGCATTCCATCGATCGGCTTACCCTCTCCGGATCTTCGAGCCATTGAAGAAAACCCAGATCCGGTAGACCCGCTTGCTGCGCACCTGGATGCGTCCGGTGCTGAGATCCACGGTTTCCGGGATCTCGATGCGGTGGATGTCGACGGTGGCGCGGAATCCCCTCTCGGAGAAAATATCGATGAGCATCGACAAGGCCAGCGGGTCATCCAGCAAGGGGTCCTCGGTATTGAGGGTCGCCCGTCCGCTGACCGCGTAGCACTTGATGATCGGCATCATCTTGCTTTGGATGAAATCGACGACGGAATGGAACAACTCGGAGTTTTCGACCTCGTAGCGGTCGAGGCGGTTGATCAGTTCCTGCCGGGCGTGGATGACGATCTCATCCGCCAGTGGCACATGGCGCAGCGTGTCGTAGGTCCGTGGGTCGAGCTCGAGCGAACTCTGGTATTCCAGCTCGCGGATGATGTTCTGCTGGACGACCTGGATCGGAGCCTGGGCATTGATGAAGTGGTAATGGAAAATCTGTTTCAACGAGACCAGGGCGTCGTAGGTCTTTTCCTTGAAGGTGCGGTAGCGGTTGCGCGCGAGTTTTTCGTCGAAGTCGGTATTGCGCTCCTCCCACAATTCGCCGACGCCGGTCTCCCGGACCTTCGCATTGTGGGCCAGGGTCTCACGGCCGCGCTTGAGCTGGCGCGCGACACTTTCCGCCTCGTCGACGAAGAGCACCATGATGTGGAAGGTCGGCTGCTTGAACAGATGGGCACGCGGGGTGTTGGAAAACTCCCGGCGCAGGATGATCATCTGGTCGTAGAGCATCTTGAGACATTCCACCTGCACCTTGGTCCGCGGGAAACCGTCGAGCACCGTGCTGTCGCGGAACTCGGGCCTGAGCAGCTCGCGCAGGAGGAGGCGCAGCACCTCCTCGTCGCCGACCATCCCGCCGCTTTCCTTGATCTGGCGAGCCTCGGGAGAGTCGAGCAGGGCGCTGATCACGATCGGCTCCGAGCTGATGCCCCTCACCTCGCGGATGAAGTCGGTATTGGTGCCCTTGCCCGCGCCCGGCGCACCGCCAAGCAGGATGAGTTCTTTGGGAAAATGGAGGTTTTCCCGGCCAAGCTCGG
>CBFGOB010000415.1:0-2483 GCA_965650215.1 uncultured bacterium
GATCGTTCAGCGCACGGTTGTTCGGAGGCCGGTCGTTCCCCTGGGGGAAGAGCCCGGAGGAACTGGCGGCGGTCGATCACGGGCTGAAATGCAAGGTCTGCGGGTTTCATGGCGGCGGTGGATCCGATTTTCTAACAGTCAATGCCTACCACACGCGCCATTTTTCGCGGACCGGCCGGGTCAGCATCTTCGCGGCCTCCGGATCGCCGACGATTTGCTCCTGTTCCGGATTCCATTCGATGGCGCGCCCGGTGCGCACGGCGACGTTGGACAGATGGCAGATCGTGTCGCAGCGGATGCCCATTTCGACCGGGCAGATCGTTTCCTGGCGCGACTTGACGCAATCGATGAAGTTGCGGTGGTGCTCGGTGGAGACCGGCAGTTCCTCGTCGCTGGATTTGAACTTCTCCTTCCACAAGGCCGGATTGCTGGCGCAAAAGCCGAGGCCGTCGCTGATCCAGCCTTCGCTGCCGCGGAAGATGATCCCATCGCCACTCTGCCATGCCCGCGGCAGCGACGGGCCGACGGCCTTTTCCGCCGTGCGGCAATCCATGATGCGCATCTTCACGCCGTTGGCATAGTCGCAGCTCACATCCCAGCGGGCGAGCGTGCGGAAGATCCCTTGATCCGGCACCAAGCCGGTGCCGGCATAGCGGATCGGGCTGGTGTGGTCGGTCCGGTTCGCCCATTGCGCGAGCCCGAGTTCATGAATCCCGCAGCCGGCGAGGAAGCCGAGCGAGGTTTCCGGGCAATGGAAGCCGCCCCAGCGGGTCGCGCGGTCCGCCGTGTACGGGACCATTTCCGCCGGACCCATCCAGGCATCGTAGTCGAAGCCCTCCGGCACCGGGATTTCCGTGCTCGAGCCATAGGGTTTGACGCTGTATTCCGATTCGTTGTACGAGACGTCACGGCACCAGACGTCGATGTGCTCCAGCTTGCCGATGTAGCCATTTCTCACGAGCCTCACCATCTGCAGGTACCGGCTCTTGGCCCCGGCGGAACGGTACTGCGTACCAAACTGGAAAATCCGCTGTTGTTCAGCAATCACCTTGCGCAGCGGCGCGATCTGGCTGAAGTCCACCGCCAGCGGCTTCTGGCAATAGATGTCCTTGCCGGCCTTGGCTGCCGCGATCGCCATCGGCACGTGCCAATGGTCGTGGGCCGCGATGACCACGGCATCGACGTCCTCGCGCGCGAGGATTTCGCGGAAGTCGTTGTGGGCCTTGGTGACTTCGGCGCCATAGTGTTTGTTGTATCTCGACGCCATGATTTCCCCGCGGCGCTTGAACGCGTCGCAGGTGGCGACCACCCGCACGTCCTCCATCTGCTTGAGATGGCTGAAATGGTAGTAGTCGGCGATGCTGCCGCAACCGATCTGGCCGATGTGGATCCGGTTGCTCGGCGCCTCGGCACCGAAGAGTCGGCCGAGGAAGATGTTCGGCACGGCGAAGGCCGCGCCGGCGGCAGCGCTTGTCCGCAGGAAGCCGCGCCGCGAGGAGGATGAAGCGGACATCGAAGTTGGGGTGATCGTGCTCATGGGTTTGTCAGGTCATGCCAGCCACTTGGCCAGGGTCTTGTTCAGATAGGAAATACTGCGCTGGGCCTCATCGATCTTGCCGCATTCAACGCTCAGGAAGATCTCGCGGTCCACGGGTTCCATGATTTTCGCGACGCGCTCCCAATCGACCACTCCCTCGCCGCAGGCGCAGCCGACCGGAGTGCCGGTGACCTTGCCGCGCTCTTCGGCGCTGTGGGACATCGAAATGTCCTTGGCGTGGATGTGAAACACGCGGTCGCGCACTTTTTCCAACCCTTCGTAGGGATCCTCGATGCCGGCGAGGTAGCTGTTGCCGGTATCCCAGTTGATCCGGATCCACGGTGAATCCACCAGATTGACGATTTTCAGCAACCCATCGGTGGTTTTTGTGAACACCCCGTGCGGTTCGATGCAGAGGAACTTTTTGTGGCGCGCGCACACCTGCGCCACACGGGTGAGCGTGTAGCGCATCGTGTCATGGGCGAAGCCGTCGTCCATCCACGCCGGTTGCACCATCTCGTCGGAGTTGAGGAAATCGCAGCCCACAAACGACGCGAGCACCGCCGCGCGCGTCAGGCGGTCCACCGCCGCCTCCGGTTTCATCAGCGGCGAGTGGGCCGACAGGCTGGAAACCTTCATGCCGTAGCGGTCGCAGATTTCCTTCATCAGCAGCGGGTCCTCCTCCATCGAGAAGGAATGGAAGTAATTCACTTCGCTGAGCAGCTCCCATCCGGTGTGAACCATCGGCTCCACATACCGGTATCCGAGTTCCGAGGCGATGCGCACGCCGGCTTCGAATGACTTGTCCGCCGAGCGGCAGAATTCCATGTTGAGCGAGATCTTGAATCGGGCCATGATCGTGGTTTTTCCTTATCTGGGTTAGAATACGGCGCGGCTTTCGGGTTTGTCTTTCGCTCGCGGCCAGTGGTAAATATTGAAACATGAA
>CBFGOB010000416.1:0-2483 GCA_965650215.1 uncultured bacterium
CCCGATCGTGAAGGCGGAAAAGCCGAGCTGCTCGAGGGTGCTGGTGGGAAGAATGCTGCGGCCGTCGAAGACAAAGGCGGGCTTGAGCATCAGCGAATGGATCCGGGCGAGGTCGAGGGTCTTGAATTCATCCCACTCGGTGAGCGTCACGAGGGCATGGGCCTGGCTGGCGGCGCTGTAGGGATTGTGAACGATCTCCAGGTTGCTTTCGACGAGTTTTTGCGGAACCCCTGCCTCGATCAGGGTTTCGCGGATTTCCCCGGCATCGACCTGCGGGTCGTAGATCGCGAGGTGGGCCTGCTCCTTGAGCAGGTCGCGGCAGACGTAGATCGCCGGGGATTCGCGGGTGTCGTTGGTGTCCTTCTTGAAGGCATAGCCCAGAATCGCAATCCGCTTGCCGACGACCGTATTGAAGAGCGTGCGCACGATGTGCTCGACGAAGCGCGACTTCTGCCAGTCGTTGAGTTTGACCACCTGGCGCCAGTATTCGGCGACCTGCGGGAGGTTGAACGATTCACAGAGGTAAACGAGGTTCAGGAGGTCTTTCTGGAAGCAGGAACCGCCGAAACCGACCGAGGCGCGGAGGAATTTCGGGCCGATGCGCGAGTCGGTGCCGATCGCGCGGGCGACCTCGCTGACATTCGCGCCGGTGGCCTCGCAGAGGGCGGAGATCGAATTGATCGAGGAAATCCGCTGGGCGAGGAAGGCATTGGCCACAAGCTTCGAAAGCTCGGAGGACCAGAGGTTGGTGGTGATGATGCGTTCGCGAGGCACCCAGCCGGCATAGACCGAGGCCAGCGCCTCGACCGCGGCCTGACCGCTCTCGGTGCTGTCGCCGCCGATCAGGATGCGGTCGGGGTTTTCGAGGTCGTCGATCGCGGTGCCTTCGGCCAAAAATTCGGGATTCGAGAGGACTTCGAAGGTCGCACCGCTGCTGGTGTTGGCCGAGAGAATCGTGCGGATCGCGGTGGCGGTTTTGACCGGGATCGTGCTCTTTTCAACGATGATCTTGTGGCCATGCGAGACCTCGGCGATCAGCCGGGCGGCGGATTCAATGTAGCGGAGGTCGGCCGCGCGGCCAGCGCCGATGCCGTAGGATTTCGTCGGGGTGCCGACCGAGACAAAGATCAGGTCGGCCTTCTCAATCGCGCTGCGGATGTCGGTGGTGAAATGCAGGTTGCGGTCGCGACAGGAACGGACGAGGTCGAGCAGGCCCGGTTCGTAGACCGGAAGGTCCTCGGAATTCCAGGCGTCGATGCGTGCCTGATTGATATCGGCAACCGTGACCCGGATGCCCGGGCACTTGGCGGCGATCATCGCCATGGTCGGACCACCGACGTAACCGGCACCGATACAACAGATGGAAGTGATGTTCATGGGAGAAAGTCTGGGGCCGACCCTAGAGGTCGAAACTCGAAATGTCGAAGGTCAATTGTAGCGTCGGTCTATGACCGTCGCCAACTGTAGCGGCGGTCTATGATTGTCTTGCTAAAGCAAGACCAACCGGTGTGGCTTCGCCATCTACAGGAGGTCGTTACAACTCCCTCTGGTTTGTCGCTGGATCGCGGCCCCGCCTGCGGGAACGCCCCGCCCTTGGACGGGATCCCCGTCACGCATGTGAGACGGGCGCTGCCATCCGGCAGCCATCTTGCGACGCTCATAGAGCGACGCTACAATCCCATCTTGCGCCCCCGACTAGTCGGGGCCGCTACAATTCCCCAGCCTTCTCCTCAACCAACTCACTCCGATCGCGGCGAGGACCAACAGGCCGATGCCGCTCAGGATCGGCGTCAGATTGCCATCGCCGACCCCGGCGCCGGTAAGCACCACGCCGCAGGCGATCGCGCCGGTGCAGGCCATCGAGACGCCCAGATAGAGCCCGAAAGGCACCCTCAGGAAGCCCAGCACGTAATTTTGCACAAACAGCGGCATGCCGGGGGTCAGGCGCAGGATCAGGATCAGTTTCAGGTCACTGCCTTTCGACACGCTGGGAATCTTCACCGATGCCTCACGCAGCCAGCGCTCCACCAGCGCCCGGGCGGGCCTGGCAGCCGTCCAGTAGGTCCAGCAAAAATTCAGCGCAAAGGCCGCCAGGCAGATCCCGCAAGCCATCAGCGGGCGGTCGTGCCAGACCACCCCGGCCAGAAACACCACCGGCGAGATCGGCACCGGCAATCCGGGCAGGATCACCAGGGCCAGCACCAGCCAGCCCGGATGGGCGGCCAAAAAATCCTGCGTGGCAAGCCATGCCGCCTTCGCATCTGCCAGGGTCCAGCCCATTTTCATGACCGTAAGGATCAGCCCCAAGGCCAGCGCCAGGCCAAGCAGCAGCAGCCGGTGAAACCGGCGGTCCCTCATCACATGGCCAAGCACCCTGCGCACCCTCCCACCCTGCCCTGCCCCCCCACCCCCGCACAAGCAATTGTAGCGACCCCGACAAGTCTGGGTCGCTGGATGCAAATTGTAGCGTCGCTCTATGAGCG
>CBFGOB010000417.1:0-2479 GCA_965650215.1 uncultured bacterium
CCCCGACCCGATGGACATTTTCTCACAACTCTTCGGCGGCTCCTTTGGCGGCGGCGGCTTCGAGGATTTCTTCGGCGGCGGCAGCTCGCGCCGCAAGGGCTCGGGCAAGCAGCGCGGCAGCGATCTGCGCTACGATCTGGAAATCAGCCTCGAAGAGGCCGCCCGTGGGGTCGAAAAGGAGCTCGAAATCGAGCGCCAGGTCCCCTGCGAGACCTGCCATGCCAAGGGCAGCCAAGGTTCTGGCGGGGTCAAAACCTGCACGACTTGCGGCGGACATGGCGTGGTGGCCCGCCAGGCGGGGATTTTCATCCAGCAGTCAACCTGCCCGGAATGCCGGGGCGCAGGAGAAACCATCGCCGACCCCTGCCCGAGCTGCCGGGGAGAGGGCCGCACCGAGCGCAACAGCCGCATCAAGCTGCGCATCCCCGCAGGCGTGGACACCGGCACCCGCCTCCGCTCCTCCGGCAATGGCGACGCCGGGGTCCGAGGCGGCGCATCCGGCGACCTCTACGTCTTTCTTCACGTGGCCCCGCACGACATCTTCGAGCGCGATGGCGCCGACCTGCTCTGCGAAGTCCCGCTGTCCTTCGCGGTGGCCGCCCTCGGTGGCGAGCTGCAAGTGCCAACGCTCAACGGCCAGTCCTCGATCAAAATCCCGGCCGGCACCCAGGGTGGCACCACCTTCCGCCTGCGTGAAAAGGGCATGCCCAGCCTCTCGGCTTCGGGACGCAAGGGCGATCTGCATGTCCGCGTGCAGGTCGAGGTCCCGACCAAGCTGAACCCGGATCAACAGGAAAAGCTGCGCCACTTCGCCGAGTCCATCGGGGAAAAGAACTCGCCGATGCGCGAAGGCTTCCTCGAGAAGGCGAAGCGCTTCTTTGATCTGTGACTTATTGATGTTAGAGCCCTGAAACGGCCTACCAATCCTCGTGCTGCGTCGGCACATGATCCTCATGGCTGCACTGGCCGGCCAGGGTTCCGATCGGCGGGATGCTGTCCATGAAGGTATACGTGCCACCCAGCGGGCAAACGGGCTTGCTTTCCAGATAGCGATCGGGCCCGAAGATCACATTCCAATCGAGAGGGTCGCCAACCTTGAGTGAATTGATGTTTTGATGACCCCGGACGGCCTGTTGCAGATTGCGGGTTTGCATGATGCAGGCGGCACGATCCGAGCCTTTTTTCCACGCTCTCGCACCGACAAACAATACGGAGATGAAGGGAAGGATCAATAGCAGGACCAGGCCGACATAGCCCAGGATCGTTCCCGCCAGGGCCATGCCAAATCCGGTGAGCTGGCCTGCGGATCCGCGGATGCGGGAAATCGCCATGTGGCCCAGAATAATCGCGGCAGGCGCGACACAGGTCAGCCCGGTGACCAAGCTGGCAATGGCCATGCCGGAGGTTTGCGGAGCTGACGGAACAGGAGTTTGGGCGTTTTCCATGGACTGAGGACACAGATGATGGGGCACATCAAGCCGGAGAGCAAGACAACGGATCCGGATTTAATGCTTTATGGGATACACAATGCGGCTAAGGTCGACCATATGCTGAAGACCCGTATTCTGACCTTGTTGCTGGTGTTTGGCCTCAATCCTTTGCTCACCGCGCGCACTTGGACGGACAAGGACGGGCGCGCCATCGAGGCCGAAATCGTCAGCGCGGACGACACGCACGTCACCATCCAGAAAGCAGACAAGGAATTCAAACTGCCGCTCGCCCGCCTGAGCGACGCGGACCAGGAATACGTCAAGGGCTGGCTGCAGGAACAACAGGAGAAAGCCGCCGCAAAGGCCGCAGAACCTGTCGCACCTGCAGTGCCAGGCGAGGTTTCATTCGACGGCAAACCGCTGGTGCTTGGGGGAAAAACGAATCTTTTCGAATACGAATACACCCCGGAGCAACTGGCCGAGGTGAAGAAAGACAAGGGCACGGATACCGGATACAAGATTGCGCTCGCGCTTCCGGCGGACTTCGATCCCGCCAGGCCACAGAAGGTCTTTGTCGTCTCCACGGCGGTGAACAACGCCAAGCAGGGAGCGGATGGCAACGTCGGCATGATGGGTTTCTTCGGCAAACAGTGCGCCCAGAACGGCTGGATCTGCCTGGCTTACGACACCAATCTGGGACGCCAGAACCACTTCGGCGATCTCAAGGCGGCCTGCGAAAAAATCAATGCCCAGTGGCCCCAATTCAAAACATGGAATTTCGCCGTTGGCGGTTTCTCAGGTGGTGCGAAGGCGTGCTTCTTCCCTTGCGGCTATCTGCTCAAGAACGAATACAAGGTGGTCGGCGCCTTCCTGGCCGGCTGCAACGAGGATTTCAGCGGGACCGGCAGGGACTTGTTCAAGACCCCGAAAGCCGCCTACAAGGACCTCAAGGTGTTCATGGGAAATCCGACCTACAAGGCGGACTATGCCGCCCCGGTGGCCGCCAGCATGAAGAAAAACGGCATCTCGAACATCCGCGCCGAAGTGCA
>CBFGOB010000418.1:0-2473 GCA_965650215.1 uncultured bacterium
CTCCTTTCCTCTACCTCTTCACCCATGCTTTCGACTGGGCGTCCCCCGTTTGCCGCGGCGACGGAACGGTGTCCAAAGTTGAGGGCTAACATCTCGCGTAGATCAGGCGCAGGCGGGCGCAGGCCTCGTCCCACGGGCATGGAACCAGCAGTTGGGCGCGCAGCCAGCGGATGAACTTCACGCCGCGCTGGGTGAAGCGCTGGAGCCATTCACGGAGACAGTCCGCCCAACGGGGTGGCGACGGGGCGGCTCCAGCGCCGACCGCCGGCTCATCCGACCTCCCGGCACGACGCTTGATTTCCGTGGCGTTGCCGATCCCCTCCTTGGCGAGTTTGTCTTCCAGCAGGCGCATCAGGTTGTGGGCCAGACAGATGAACTGCGCCTGCATCTCCTTGGCCGTGGCGCTTTTCGCCCAGGCCTTGGTCTGGCGGAGCTTGTTCTTGAGTTCGTCGAAGACCTTCTCGATGTCCCAGCGCATCCGGTAGAGCAGGGCGATGACGCCGGGCCGCAGGGTCATCTCGTTGGTCAGGAACTCGTAGGTCGTGCCGCTGTCGGGATCGGTGTAGGTGACCCGGCGCAGCATGACTCCGCGGGTGGCGGTGCCGATCTGCTCGTCGCGCTCCACCCCGCGGTTGACCGGATCGGCGCGGTCCCAGCCAAGGTCGCAGCAACGGATGATCGAGAGGTTCTCCTTGGTGCGGCTGATGAAGTAGATGCCGTGGCCGTGCTTGAGGTCGTGCCAGAGCCCGAAGTCGATGCCAGCCGGATCCCAGACGAGGATGGCTTTCTTCCCGACGGGTATCCCTTCGCGGATGCCGGCCGCGCCGGAGCGCTTGATGGCACGCATGTCGTGTTCCTTGCGGCGGTTGGCCTGGTCGCCAAGGGCGAGATGGCGCAGCGTGTGGCGGCGCAGGTCGAGCAGGTAGAAGTGGCCGACGGGGTAGTAGGTTTCCTCGCCCTTGTTGGAGCGCTTGGGCGCGTCGTGGCTGGCGTGTCCGATCCAGTGTCCGTCGCCGGCGAGAACTTCGAAGCAGGCGAGGTCGTGGATGCCGGCGAGCGGATCGGGCAGCAGGGAGCCCGCATGCTGGAAGAGTCGCGCGGAGGCGTCGCGGCAGAGGCGCAGGCGGCGCTTGCTCTTGAGGGACTCGAAGAAGTGCTGGCAGGTCGGAATCTCGCGGCCAAGGCCGAGGGCTTGCTGGAGGAAGGAGCGCCCGCTGCAATGGTCGCCGAGGATGCGGGTGATGCCGAGTTCCAGCCATCGCCCGTCGGAGAGCGCGGGGCAATGCCGGCGATGGGGAGAAACTTCGAGAAGCGGGAAAAGAGGCTTGAGGAACTCTTCGGAAACCGTTGGAATGCAATGGGATGTATTGGCCACGAAAATTTTTTGGCCAGGGGGTGCGAAGTCAACCCGGAATGGAGCGGAAAGGCAGCTTCACGGGGTCGGCATGAACCGGGAGGGTGATTTTGATCCAACCGAAAGCGGCTTCGCCACGGTCGTGTCAGGCCCGCCAGTGAGCCACTGGAGCCCGAAAACCCGGCTCAACTTTGGACACCGTTCGTGGTGCTAAAAAAGGTCTGTCCCTAGGAAAAAGAGCCTTGCATCCCCCCGCTGACCCCTTCCATCCTCCGCCCATGCGCCTGC
Organism: uncultured bacterium; assembly: GCA_965650215.1. Taxonomy (GTDB): domain Bacteria; phylum Verrucomicrobiota; class Verrucomicrobiia; order Verrucomicrobiales; family Akkermansiaceae; genus Luteolibacter. The sequence goes on from CBFGOB010000418.1 coordinate 1,643, forward strand.
GACGCCTCAAGGCCCCTGCTTTCCTTCCGGTCGCCTACTACCACTGTGTTTCCCGGGTGGTGGACCGGCGCTTTGTCCTCGGGGAGGAGGAGAAGGACAAGCTGGTCGAATACATGCGCACCTACGAACGTTTCGGCGGGCTGCGCGTGATCTCCTACTGCATCATGTCCAACCACTTCCACATCCTCGTGGAAGTCCCGCAGCGACCGGACACGGCGGCGCTGCCGGATGACGCCGGCCTGGTGGCGAAGGTCCGCACCCACCTCGGCGACAAGCTCGCCAACGACCTGGAATGGCAGCTTGGTCTGCACCGGAAGCAGGGCAACACTTCGGCGGCCGAAGAAATTCGGGATCGGTGGTTCGGCCGGATGTGGGACATCAGCGCCTTCATGAAGGTGCTCAAGCAGCGCTTCTCCCAATGGTTCAACGGCCGCCACGCCCGCCGCGGGACGCTGTGGGAGGACCGCTTCCGCTCGGTGCTGGTCGAAGGCAAAGGCCAGGCGCTGCGGGCGATGGCCGCTTACATCGATCTCAATCCCGTCCGCGCGAAGATCTGCGACGATCCGAAGGATTACCGCTGGTGTGGCTATGCCGAAGCCGTTGCCGGCGGCAAGGAAGCCCGCGAAGCCGTGGCCTTCCTCGCCGCCCTCAATCCCCACGGCGGCATGAAGCCGGAACGGGATACGGCGACCGTGAAGCCCAAGGAGGTCCTCCGCCGCTGGCGTTGCCACCTCTTCGGCATCCCCGAGAACGAGATCCGGCAGAAGGACGAGGCCGCGAAGGGCGAGATGGCCGCCAGGAAGCGGGCCTCGGGCAGGCTCTCCCGGACGA
>CBFGOB010000419.1:0-2468 GCA_965650215.1 uncultured bacterium
CCGGACACAGATTACCATACTTTCCAATACACAAGCGGCGGTCTATGACCGTCGCTGTTCCGCGGCCACCGGCCGCCCCGCCTTTGGCGGGATACCCCATCCCGCAAGCGGGACGGCTGCAGCTTACGCGGCTGAAATGCGACGGTCATGGACCGCCGCTACATTTGCCAACTCACCAGTCTCCACTTCTCCGGCATCATAGAGCCGCTTGATGAAGTCCTCATACCTCACCAGTTCCATCCGCCCGTCGCGGTGCTCGATGATCGCGCTCAGGCTTTCGACCCAGTCGCCGGAGTTGAGGTAATGAACGCTGCCGACCTGCTTGTCCTCGGGCGTGTGGATGTGCCCGCAGATGATCCCGTCGCACTTGCACTTGCCGGCAAGCCCCTGCAGCAATTCCTCGTAGCGGCCGACAAAGCTTACGGCCGATTTCACCCGCGCCTTCACCGTCTTGCTGAAGGAAAAGTATTCCTTCCCGCGCCACGCGCGCCAGCGGTTGTAGAGGCGGTTGATCCTGAGCAGCCAATTGTATCCCACCGCCCCCACGGCCGCGAGCCAGCGGTGGTTGGTGGACACGCTGTCGAAGCCGTCGCCGTGCACCACCAGATAACGCTTGCCCGCGGCACTGACATGGATGTGCTCCTTGACCAACTGGATCCGCCCCAGCGTGAGCGGCAGAAAGCGCTCAAGGATGTCATCGTGATTGCCACGCAGATAGACGACCTCGACGCCGTCCTTTTCGCTCATCTTGATGAATTTCCGGATCACCCGGCTGTGGCGCGAACTCCATCGGCCACCGCGCCTGAGCGCCCAGCCGTCGATGATGTCACCGTTGAGGATCAGCTTTTCGCAACGAAGATGCTTGAGAAACCTCACCACCTCGTCGGCCTTGCTGTCGGGCGTGCCCAAATGGATGTCGGAAAGGATCACCGTCCGGCACGAAAACCGAGGCCGTTTGACCGCCCGCAGCCGCGCGGGGTGAACCCGCCTCGCACCAGATGCCAGGCGGGACAGAATGTCCTCGAAATCCATCACCACACGCTCCCAGCCCTGCGTTTCGGCAAAACGTCTCGCCTCAATGCGCAGCGGATGCTCCGGCATGCAGCCAAGCGCCTCAACCGCCAGGCCGATGAAGGCCAGGGCATCCCCTTTCGGAGCCTTGAAGCCGTTTTCGCCGCAGACGACATGCATCGCCGATGCCGCATAATCATAACTCACGGTGGCCAAACCGCTGGCCATCCCCTCCAGCAGCACGTTGCCGAAGGTCTCGGTCTGACTTGGAAACAACAGCAGATCCGCGGATGCATAGCATCGGGCCAAGTCCTCACCGGACCGCATCCCCATGAAATGCACCCACGGAAATCGTTGCTGCAACGACTCGCGGACCGGACCATCTCCAACGATGACACAGGCAAGATCCGGGCACGACTCACGCATGCTTTCAAAGGCCGCCATGCCCAACTCGAGGTTTTTTTCCGCCGCCACCCGGCCGACGATGATCGCCACCGGCACCCCCTCGGCCGCTCCCCAGGACGCCCGCATCTCCGGACAGCGCTTCGCAGGTGAAAACAGTTCCGTGTCGACCCCTCGGCCTAACAAGGACACGTTGCGGATCCCGAGCTCCTTCAGGTGCCCGACCATTTCCGCCGATGGCGTCAGGGTACAATCGGCGCGAGAATGGAAATTCTTCAGGTAGGCCGTCGCGAACGACTGCAGGCCGCGCATGCCGTAGCGCTCGACATACTGATGGAAATTCGTGTGGAAACCGCTCGCGACGGGAATCCGCAGTGCCTTGGCGGCCTTGAGCGCCGACTTGCCGAGCGGGCTTTCGGTGGCGACATAGATCGCATCCGGCCGCTTGCGCTCCCAGCGCGCCCGGAGGTCGAAGGGCTTGGGCAGGCCGACGCGCACATCGGCATAACCGGGCAACCTCACCGCCGCCGCCAGCGACTCACCGGGACGGGTTTCCTGGCCGGTATGGATCACGTGGACCCGGTGGCCCCGGGATTTGAGCCCTTCGGTCAAACGCCCCAGCGTCATTGCCACTCCGTTCACGTCGGGGGCAAAGGTGTCGGTTACGATGTCGAACTTCATGCAGTGCGGGAAACGATTTCCATCCCGCCATGACCTTAGCGCCCACCACCCCCCGACCCCCGATCTCCAAATCGTGCCGATTTCGTCACACGGACCCGCCCATTGTAGCGGCGGTCTGCGACCGTCGGACAATAGCCGCCGCAGGCGGCCCCGTCCCGCGTGCGGAGCGGGATATCTCATCCCTCAAGCGGGATGTGCGCTCCTATCGCAGCAGTTTCCAACGGTCATGGACCGCCGCTACATCTCATCCTACGCCGAAGCGCTCACCTTCCTCAAATACTCACACAGCAAGGGGATCCGCGCGCCGACCGACTCCATCTCCAACAGACGCTGCCTCAGATCCGGATCGTGCACAAACTGCTGGCTTACCATGT
>CBFGOB010000420.1:0-2468 GCA_965650215.1 uncultured bacterium
TCGCCCAGTTGTTGCCGGGCCAATCCCACATCGCGGAGTAGATCTTCATCAGGTAGTAGTCGCAGACATTGGGAATATCGAGCTTCGCTTTCACGATGTCGTAGTTCGCCGGAACCGTCAGGTCGCGGGACAGGTCGGTGTAAACCAAAGTGTCAAACGCCTCGCGCGTGCCGTTTTCCGCCACCCCGTTGTAGATCACGTCCCAGGCGCTGCTGCTGGCATAGTGCTCCTGGAAGAACGGCTCCCGCACGCGCTCGCAGAGGTTGTAGTAGCCCTTGAAGACGCCGTTGACGTAAAGCGTGCACCAGGTTCCGGTAATCCCCTCGTTGCCCATCGCGGTGAAGATGCGGCGGCAGAGCTCGTCGGTGATGTGCGGGTTGGCGACGTCGTTTTTCCCGGCGCGCAGGCGCAGGTGGTCGAAACGCACGACGTCATAGCCCGGAAGCAGCGGATAGCTCAGCTTGCCGATTCCGTAGGCGCCGCGGAAGAACAGGTTGAAGCTGGGCTTCTGCACCGCGATCTCCGGCTCCCACGGCGAATCGTAGGGATTGTCGAAACGGTTGCGCGGCGTCGACCAGGTGCTGGCTGAAAGCCGCACACCGGCCCGCAGGTTGAATCCTGGAGTCAAGGCATCCGCATGCATGTATTCCAGCTGCGCGGGCCGCTCGGCCGGATCGCTCTCAAGCATCGGAATGTTGTAAGTCTCCGGCCCGCCCGGCTGCCACACGCCCCGCGCATCATACGTGCCACCGACAATGCTGAGGATCCCCATGTCATCATACCACACACGCCGGTTGCTGCCGCTCATCACGAACGCGGGCAGCGTCTTGATCGCCTCGTGCTGGCCGATGAGGAAAGTGCGCGTCGCAATCTCGCTGGGCACCAGCCCGTCCTTGAACGCGCGGGCGCGGAGCACCGTCCCGGTCTTCTCGTCGATGGCAGCGATCGTCAGCGGCACGGTGTAGGCACTGCTTTCCGCGACCGGATCGCTGCCGTCCAGCGTATAGCGGATCGTCGCCCCCGCCGTCGGTGTCGACAGCGTCACCGTCTGCGCACTGTCGTAGAAATCACCAGCCAGCGGGGTCGTGCCGTCGGCGGCAAAAACGCTCGGGGTTTCACATTTCGCGGTCAATTCGACACCGGCATTGTCCGCCAGCGGCGTCGCCTGATCAAGGAACACCCAGGCGCCGCCCGTCGCGTCACGGCCGTAACTCTGGTGCGGCGTCTGCCCCGCAGGATAGGTCACGGCATCGAGCTGCGTCGAACCCTGATAGAGCGCGAGGTAGCCACCGTCACGATCGAGCTCGACACTCGCATGCAGGTATTCCGCCGAGGCCCCGTTGGCCTCGATCCGGTTGTCGCACATCACCAGCAAGTGCCCGATGGCCGGAATCAGGGTGCCGGCAGGAAAACTCCAGAGCGCCGGCTTGCCCGGATCGTCGGTCAGAGTGTGGCCGCTGAGGTCGTAGGGGCTGGCAGCCGCATTCCTCAACTCGACCCAGGCACGGGTTTCGTGAGGATCCTCGTAATCCTCATCCTTGCCGGCCGGCACCGGGAAGGGATCGGTCACCAGCTTCGTATCGACCACCACGCCGCTCGGCTCATGATAACCGACGAAATACTGCCATGCTCCGCCGGCAGATCCCTGCGGAAGCAAGGTCGCCACACTGGCGGCCGGCGGACCGAAATACGCGATTGCAAAGTTGTCGATGCTCAGCGTGCTGCCACCGAACGCCGCCGCGCTCTCAAGAGTGAACACCGGCAGCAGGCTGGTCAGCGATTCACCGTTGACCGCCTCGAGGAATGCCGAGGGATCGCCGAGCGACGCCAGGTTCACCCGATACTCGCGCCAGGTACCGACCCGGATGTCATCGAGCCGCAGCACGACCCCCGGCGGGATTTGCGGCGTGGTCCCGAACCCCAAGCGACAACGGACATTGCCTGTTAGATTGAGGCGGTTGACAAATCCCTGCCGCGTGCTGTTGCGATCGACCAGCGTCAGCGACACTTCCTGCCAGCTGCCGGTACCACTGACATTCCCGAGGTCCAGCCGGTCTTCGTAGCCACCCTCCTCGGGCTCAAGCCAGAACTGCCACGTGACGCCACCGGGGATCTTCACCGCGAAATCCAAGGTCGTCGCGTCGAGATCGTCCGCCGTGACTTCCCCTGCGCGCAAGTTGCGGAACACGACGCCGTCAATGCCCATCCCGACATGTTCGCCAACCGCAAGCGTCTGATGGAAATCCACCCGCAGGTGCCCATCGCTGCCGCGATAACCCGCGCCCGGGCTGTCATCTTCGGTCACCGTCGTGCTGAATCCCGCCGCCATCGGATCGGCAAAGACGCCTCCTGCATGCCTGAAGGCGCCGAAAACGATTTCCTGCTGCGTCGCCGTCGCGGTGGCATTCGCCGAAAGCGTGAGCGTGCCCGCCCCTGCATCGATTGCCAGAATCGTCGCACCCGCCGGG
>CBFGOB010000421.1:0-2468 GCA_965650215.1 uncultured bacterium
GTCCGGCGTTTTCGGGAAGTCGGCGAAGAGGGGACCGGCGAGGATCTGATAATCGCTGAGATAGTCGGCGGCGATGTCCTGATAGGTTCCCGCCCATTGTTCGTCGGCCGAAAGTTCGGAGGAGGCGGCGAGACGGAAGCATTCGGCGGCGGGTTCGAGCAGCCCTTGCTCCCAGTTTTTCAATCCGCCGATCATGGCGGCGATCACCTGGCGGGCGCCTTCATCGCGGGTGTTAGAGGGATCGACCGGGCCCAGGGCTTCGAGTTGGTCGAGGATTTCGGGAATTTTCGGGCCGACCTGGGAGGTGCTGGCGGCGTTTTCCCTGAGGTGTTTCTGGATGTCGCGTGTCTGCCTGCGGGCGAGGGAGGTGTCGCTGTTGAGGTAGTGCGAGATGATCGATTCCATTCCCGCCCAGGTGCGCGATGGCTCCTGGAGCGACGGGTTTTGGAACAGGCGGGCGAATTCCAGGGCCGATTGCTCGTAGGTTTTTGCCTGCAGGTGCCGGCGCGCCTCGCGGTAGGTTTGCGCGATGTCGTTGGCATCGTTGGGAACCGGCGTGCCGGTACTGACCGGGTTCGGCTGGGGCCTGGGCGGGCCGGCCTGAGGTTCCGGCCGCGGCCAGAGTGCAATCAAGGCGGCTGCGACGACTGCCGCTGCGGCGGGGATCAGCAGCGCCTTGCGCGGCCGCATGCCGCGAGAGCGCTGGGCCGCCTTGGGATTGGCCGCCTGGTTCTTCGCCTGCTTGAGCGCGCTGTTGAGCAGCTGGATCATTTCATCGTAGGATGAAAAGCGGTCCTCCGGGTGATAGGCCATCGCGTGGGCCACGATCTGGCAGGTCTTTTCCGAGATTTCCGGGGCGACCTTGTGGAGCGGGATGATCTCCTGCTTCGCCTTCAGCAGCAGGGTGGTCGACATCGACGCCTCATTGCAGGGCGGCGTTCCCGCGAGCGCATGATAGAGCGTGGATCCGAGCGCATAGATGTCCGAGCGGAAATCCTCCTCCTTGCCTTCCACCGTTTCGGGGGGCACGTAGAAGGGTGTTGCCCACAGCTCCGAGGCGGTGGCTTTTCCTTCCTTGGTGACCAGGGCGAGGCCGAAGTCGACCAGCTTCGCGTGGCCTTCCGTATCGAGCAGGATATTGCCCGGCTTCACATCGCGGTGGATCAGGCCGGCGGCCTGTGCGGCCTTGAGGCCCTGGGCGACCTCGATGGCGAGCGGCAGGAGTTCGATTTCGGGGATTTTGCCGCGTTCCCGGATGTGGTGTTCGAAGTGGCCGCCCTCGACCAGTTCCATGGCGATGTAGAAGCGGCCGAAGGCCTTGCCGGTGCGCAGGACGCGCACGACGTTCGGGTGGCTGAAGGAGGCGGTGATTTTCGCCTCTTCCTCGAAGGCGTGGATCCGCGTTTCATCCTTCGAGTATTCCTCGCTGAGGATTTTGACGATGACTTCGCGATCGAGGGTCGAGTCGTGGGCGACAAACACCATGCTCATGCCGCCGACGGCATGGCGCCGGATCAGCGTGTAGGGGCCGAAACTGAGTTTGACCCGGGAATGCTCGCCGCAGTTCGGGCAGGCGACCATCGAGAAGGGCGGAAAATCGGAGACATCCATCGGTGCCTCGCAGGCCTGACAGGTATCGATGGTTTCCGGTTCTTCCGACATGGCCGGAAATTTAAAGGGGGCTGGGCGTCGGTGAAAAGTTGAAACTTGCGGCATCTTCGGATGCGGAGAGGATCGGCCGGTGGAAATCCGAGTCGATGATCATGCGGGAGAACGCCTGGACGCCTATCTGGCGGCCCGTCTGGCGGACCTGTCGCGCTCGAGGATCCAGTCGCTGATCCGCGAGCAATTCATCACGGTCAATGGCGGGCCGGCCAAGCCGAGGGATGCGGTGAAGCTTGGCGATCTCGTGCAGGTGGTGCTGCCCGAAGCGGTGCCCTTGGATCATGCGCCGCAGGAGATTCCGCTGGAGGTGCTTTACGAGGACGAGGACTTGATCGTGCTCAACAAGCAGCACGGCATGGTGGTGCATCCGGCGGCGGGCAATCCCGACGGGACGATGGTCAATGCGCTGCTGCACCATTGCCAGGGCAAGCTTTCGGGGATCGGCGGGGTCGAGCGTCCGGGCATCGTGCATCGTCTGGACAAGGATACCTCCGGTTGCCTGGTCGTGGCCAAATCCGACCTTGCCCATCAGTCGCTGGTGAACCAGTTCGCGGACCGCAGCACGATGGAAAAGATCTATCTGGCCGTGACCCGCGGAGTGCCGAAGCCGGAGCGCGACACGGTGTTCACGCACATCGGGCGTCATCCGGTCAACCGCCAGAAGATGGCGGTGGTCAATCCGCCCGGCGGCAAGGCGGCGATCACCGACTACGAAGTCAAGGCGACCGACGCCGCCTCACGGACTGCCTTGGTCCTGTGCCGTCTGCACACGGGGAGGACTCATCAGATCCGGGTGCATTTGC
>CBFGOB010000422.1:0-2466 GCA_965650215.1 uncultured bacterium
AGGATGCGGATGGCTTCGGCCATGACTTCGGGGCCGATGCCGTCGCCGGAGAGGATCGTGATGCGGTGCGTGCGTGACATGCGGGTGGCGTAAAGCTGAATGCGGAAAGTGGAAAGCAGAAAACGGGGGGGAGGGAGACTAAGGGACAGACGATTGATGATCATGGTAGGGCCATTTTGACAAAATGACCGATCGGGGGTGAGCCGGACCGCGGTGTGGCGGTCGTTTCATCGAAACGACCCTACCATCGAAGGGCAAGGGACAGACGATCTGTTCCGTCGGATCTGGGGGCCGCTGAAGCGGCGGGTCAGCGACGTTCATCGAGCGACGCTACAGTTTTGGGGTCGCTGCCTGGCGGTCGTTTGACCCAAACGGTCCTACCTGACTTGGCAAAGCGGACTTGCGGAGGATCGGATGTGAGGGCATGGTGGGGGCATGGAAGCGGTTACCCAGCGATTGAAGTCATTTCTGCAGTTTGTGGCGGTGAAATTGATTGATGATCCGGCCAAAGCGGTGCTCAAGGTGGCGGTGCTGGGGCCCAAGAAGCTGCGTTTCAAACTCGTGCTCGCGGGGCCGGATGTGGCGATCCTGATCGGCCGCAACGGTTTCACCGCCTCGGCGATCCGCAACGTGCTCAAGGCGGTCGGCGAAAAGGAGGGGGTGCAGGTTTCGCTGCAAATCCATTCGCAGGAAGAAGAGGCCGAACTGCAGGCCCGGGGTGAGGGGAACTGAGCGACATTGGATCCCGTGAGCCTTTCCTCCTCCCTTTCATCGCCCGCGTTCGGGGTCAAGGTGGCGCTGCTGGCCGTGTTCAGCGCGCTGGTCGCCTGGGTGTCCGATTACAAGCTCGACCTCGGGCTGGTGCCGAGTGCGATTGTCGGTCTGAGCATCCTCGGGGTGGGGGTGTTTTCGGTGCTCAAGCTCGAGGGCGCACCGCGCGAAATGGGCATCACCTTCGCACTCAAGATTTTCAGCGTCACCGCCTACAAGATCCTCAATTTCCTGGTGTCGATGTGGCTGATCCGCGACCTCGGGTTCAGCGATTCGTCGGCCGGCGTGCTGATCATGGTCTGGGGGATTTTCATGACCCTGGCGACGATCGTTTCGGGTTCGCTGACCGACGTGCTGGGCTTGCGGCGGACCTTGTTCATCGGCGTCGTGCTCTGTGTGCTCACACGGCTGGTGATGGCGGTCAGCGATGACAAGATCATCGCGCTGGCCTTCGGCTTGTTCCCGCTGGCGGTTGGCGAGGCCTTGTGCACCCCGGTGCTGGTGGCGGCGTTGCGGTTGTATTCCAAACCCTCGCAGCGCACGGTGGCGTTTTCGCTGTTTTACGGGCTGATGAATTTCGGCTTCATGTTCGGATACTTCATTTCCGACGGGGTGATGGGGCGGATTGGTGGCGAGGATGCGGCCGGGGTCGATTGGATGGGGCTGCACCTGAGTGCCTACGGGGTGTTGATCCTGGTGAGTCTGGTGGTCGATCTCCTGATGCTGGCGCTGGTGCCCTTCCTGCGTCCCGGGGTGATGATGACCGAGGACGGCTATGCGCAGCTCCCGCAGATCGAGCATCCGTTTCCGCCGGGATTGGGGACGGCTGGCCGGGTGCGTTTCATGGTGGCGAATGCGGCTCGCGATACGGTGAGGACCCTGGGCGAGCTCTGCCGTTCGGATGGCTTTGTGAAGCTCTTGGCGTTTTTGCTGATGATCGGTTTGCTCAAGATCGTGTTCAACCTGATGGACTACGTGTTGAATCCCTTTGCCGAGCGTGAGATCGGCGCGGATGCGGTGAGCAAGGTGGGGCGCTTGAATGCGACCAACAGCATCATGATCCTGGTGCTGGCACCGGTGGTCGGGATCCTGACACGCAAGTATGCGTCCTATGCGATGGTGATCCTGGGAGGATTCATCACGGCCGGGGCCTTTGTCTTCATGTGCCTGCCGACCTCGATGTTCGAAGGCTTGTCATCGGGCTGGTTTGGCAAGGCGATCGGCGGGCAGTATTTGGGGATTGTCGGGGCGGTGCACCCGTATTTCGTGATGATCTTCCTGTGGCAGGTCGTGTTTTCGATTGGTGAGGCGTTTTATTCGCCGCGGGTGTATGAGTATGCGGCGTCGATCGCGCCGCCGGGCAAGGAGGCCTCGTATTCGTCCCTGTCGTATGTGCCCTTGCTGATCGGCAAGATTTCCACCGGTCTGGCCTTTGCGGGATTGTTGAACCGTTACTGTCCCGAGGAAGGTCCGCGGGATTCCGGAACGATGTGGTTGATCATCGGCTTGATGGTGCTGGTTGCCCCGGTGGCGATTTTGTCGATTTCGTCGATGTAAACGATGCCGCGCTCGCATTCCGCGATATTGAAATCGCTGGCCTGCAGCAGTCTGACCAGGATGTTTTCGACGTCTTCACCGACGTAGCCGGCTTCAGTAAGTGTGGTCGCGTCAGCAATCGTGAAGGGAACTTGCAAC
>CBFGOB010000423.1:0-2465 GCA_965650215.1 uncultured bacterium
AGGGACTCGTCGACGTGATGCGCGCCCTGCGCCGCTCGATCGCCCTCAATCACAAGCTGGCAGGGAGGATTTGATCCGCCTTCAGCTCTGCTTCCAATCGCCCCTTGTCGGATGGCCTGTCTGGGCGTTGGCCCTTTCAGGCGGAACCACGCGGCAGGCCTTTGGATCCCACACCACTTCTTGACCGGAGTGAATGTCCATCACGGAGAGGTGGCTCATCGCATCCGAACGCACGGCATCGCCGATCGGCCCCAAGCGCCGGTCAGGACTTGCTCGTGATCCGGTCTGCCGTGCAGGGCTTCATCGGCGCTGGGCCGATGTAAAGATCTCCATCAAGACCCGGCAGCGCCTGAAGCTGCGGTAGAATGTTTTTCAAAGGTCCGCGCGCGGAAGTCCGGACCCGCGCCACGGGAATCGGCCCAAGCCTCACGGCACATGCGTGATGTTGACCCGGCCGAAGGCGGCCCTGCCACCATCCGGCAACGGAGACGTGGGATACGGTACCTTGACGACCTCGTAACCCGGATCCGTTGCGGAATCCGCAACCCATGTCGGCAATGTGGTGTCGTCGTAAAAAGTCACCAGATCGCTGCTGAATTGAACGGTGTATTTCAAGCTGCCGGAGTTTCCATGATCAGTCCTCCTGACAAACTGCAGATCGACGCCACCAGCGCCGGACTTTCGCGGTATGGGCTTGCCCTTGCCAGCACCATTGGCTGCCGACTGGCCCGCATCTGATAGAGTAGGATCCGTCCCGAAGGCGAACTCCATGAAATTGGTCACGCCATCGCCATCCGGATCATGATCCGTCACCACATCGGTCAAAGGCTTGTCAAATGTCCGCCGTGTCCACGCGACATACGAAGCGCTGCGGGTGACACTGACGCGCATCGCGCCGGACGGGGTGGTTCCCAAGGGTGTGATCTGGAGGTTGTCCCAGGTGAAAGTCCGGTTGACGGGCAGAATGGCGTCAGCGAACTTGCCGACATTGCCGGACCATTTGATGCCCCGGTCAGCTCGGTAAGTCGTGGTGGGATTCATATCCAGCAAGGCGGTGCCATCGGTGGCCGTGCTGCTGTATCGCATGTAAACAAGCACGCCGTTGCTGTCGATGTCGGTCAATGTGCTGTAGTTGCTCAGGAAGGGCGAACCGCTCAAACGCTGAAGATAGCGGTCGAAGCCTTGGTTCGTCCGATACTCCAGCACGAACGCGTCGAACTGGGCGGTGTGCTGGGTATGGGTGATCGGGGTCCGGAGCGGTATCACGAGCGCCTTGGTCTGGCCGTCGTTGGTTTCCAACGGGCGTATCTCGTAGGTGCCGGTGGACGTGATGTCTGGAATCTGCTCTGGCGTCAGCCAACCGATCCTGGACTTCATCAGCGCGTCAGGATGGGTGCTGTAGGCATACTCACCCATGATTGAAAAACATCCGCCATAACCCTTGATGGGATTGGTCGCGCCAGTCGTGGCGAGCGTCTCGGTGCCGCAATCGTAGCTGTTGGCATGCCCGACGATGCCGAAGGTATGCAGCATCTCGTGACTCCAACTGGTGGTCGGCAGCACGGCTTCTCCCGAACTCCAGGTGGAGGAAAGCAATGGCGCGAAATCGAAGATCTCGGAGTTGATCATCCAGGTGATGCCTTTCCTCGTGATCGCACCCTGTGGCGTGGTGAAGGCCTGCTGTGGATAGAGCCAACCGGTCTGCTGTCCGCCTGCTTCAGTCCGGGCATACACCACGAAGACATCGTAGTCGCTGTAGTTCAGGTAATCGTTGGCCAAGCTCAGATAAAAGTCCTTCTGCTCGATGAAGGTATCGGAATGCAGCCCCGCCACGGGATGATCCAACCAACCCACGACCCGCCCTTCCAGCGCGACCTTTCCGTAAGACGTCTCCTTAATGAAGGAAGCCACGCCGTGCTCGTGCTCGAAGAAGATCTGACCGAGTTTCTCCGGCGAACAGAACTCGAGCTGCGCGCTGACCGGATTTTCAACCAGCGGCGTGGTCAGCGTGTTGATCATCAGCACTGCGACCTTGTAGGTCTTGACCGTTCCCGGAGTGGGGGCGGTGTAATCCATCGCCCGCACGCCATAGACCGTGATGGATACCGTGGCGGTATTGGAATCGCTCGTGCCGTCACTGGCTTTGAAGGTGAAACTGTCGCTGCCATGGTAACCGGCCGTGGGCGTATAGGTGAGATTGGGAGCCGTCCCACTCAGCGCGCCGTGGGATGGACCGCTGAGCACCGTGTAAGTCAGCGGATCATTGTCGGCATCGCTGCCAGCAAGAACAATGGCAGCCGGCCTGTTCTTGTCAGTGGCAATGGCTCCATCATTCGCCACCGGCACCGCTGGCCCGGCCGCAAACAGCTGGGTCGCGGTGACAAGTCCCGCAAACACGACCCCTGCCATTGAAGGCAGGCGCCGCTCCGGATTGATGGTATTATTCACATGCATGGTGACTAGCA
>CBFGOB010000424.1:0-2463 GCA_965650215.1 uncultured bacterium
CATGGTAGTCCTGCATGGGTTTTTGGGAATGGCTGAAGTCTAGCGGGCGATGATGGGCATGGCCTTTGGCGCATTGCGACGCAGGGGGCTATCATGCGACGGTCATCGACCGCCGCTACCATTCAACATTCATGTGGCGGGGCGATTGCACGTGCGATTCAACGTGTTGTGACGAAGCGGTAGCTGCCGCCGCCGACTTCGATGCGGGTGCGGGTCGGATGGCTGCCGAGCACGCGGATCCCTTCCGCCGCATCGAGGGGCTTGCCCGATTCGGTGAAGTGTTGGTCGGGCAAGTGCGGAAGGATCAGGGTGGCGGCGGTGCCGGTGGGGATGGTGATCTCGAATTCGCGGCCGTCCGCGGTGTTTTTCCAGTTCGAGACGATGGTGCCGCGCACCGAGTCGTGCGAGCTCTTGACCCACTCGAGTCCGTCGACCGGTTGTGGCCGGATCAGGATGCGGTCGAAGGCGACGGCATCGGGCGCGACCTGGATGCCGCCGAGCCAGCGGTAGAACCAGCCGGAGATCGAGCCGAACATCGGGTGGTTGTTCGAGTAGGTATCGGCGCTGCCCTCCCAGTGTTCCCAGAGGGTGGTGGCGTCGTTTTTGAGCATCCAGCCCCAGGACGGGAAGGTCTCGCGGGTGGCGAGACCGTGGGCAAGATCGTTGCGCCCGAAGCGTGGCAGGTGCTCGAGGAGCAGCCAGGTACCGTAGATGCCGGTCGTGAGCCGCGGCGCGTCTTCAGTCTTGGTGAGGTCCTTGACGAGTTGTTCGAAGACGAGCGGCTGCGAGGCTTGTGGCACGGCCCCGAAACCGAGGGCAAAGCTCAGCTGGGTTTGTGAACCGTTGGCGACCATGCCGGTCTCGGGGTTCAGGAAGGCTTTTTCCCATGCTGACTGCGATTCGGTGGCGAGTGCCTCGCAATGCTTCGCCGCTTCCTCGTTTCCGGCGAGCCGTGCCAGGCGTGCGACACGCCGGGCGGCGTCGATGAACATCGGGGTGCGGATTTCCGGACCGCGCGAGGCTTCGCGCTTGGTGAGCGCTTCATGGTCGCCGAGGCCGACGGTGACGAGGCCGTCCTGGCGGCGGTCCGCCTCGGCCTGGATCCAGCGCAGCGCAACGGGCAATTGCTCGCGGATGAGATCGATGTCGCCATAGTGCTGATGGAGCTGTTCGAGCAGCAGCGGGTGGACCATGCCCCAGCCGACGCCGCAGTATTTCACGCCGACGTAGGGGGCGGTGTCGGGCATCAGGCCGTCGGGTTGGATCGCGTCGCCCCAATCGCGCACGGTCTTGGCGTAGAAGCCGGCCATGTCGAAATTCATGAGGAAGGTTTCGCTGGTGGCGACGATGTCGCCGCCGTAGCCGAAGCGCTCGCGGTGTGGGCAGTCGGATTGCACGGTGACCGCATTCGCGCGGAAGGTGCGCAGGCACATTTGCTGGATGCGCTCGAAGAGCGGATTCGATGAGGTGAAGCTGCCGGCGACCGGCAGTTCGGTGTTGAAGACGATCGCCTTGAGATCCGCGGCTTTCGGTGCCTTTGGCAGGCCCTTGATCTCCATGTATCGGAAGGCGTGGAAGGTGAAGTCCGGGCGGTAGGTTTCGATGCCCTTGCCGCTGGCGATGTAGACATCCTCCTGCCAGGCGAATTCCGGCGCGCCGGGTCCGCCTTTCGGCACCTTGGTGCCGTCCTCGAGTTCCTTCAGGCCCTTGATCTGGCCGCAGATGCTGGTCAGCGGGTTGAGCTTGCCGTCGGGATGCAGCAGTTCGCCATAGCGCAGGGTGATACGGGTGCCGGCCGGAGCCTGGAGCTTGATTTCCGGGAGGCCGGTGAAGTTGGTGCCGAAGTCGACGATGTGGGTTCCGGGTTCCGGGCGGGTGATCGCCTTCGGCTTGAGGGTTTCGTGGATGCGCACCGGTTTCATGGCGAGCGGCTGGAGCGGTTCGAGCGGGGCCTCGACGAGGCGCGCGGGTTTCCACTTCGAGCTGTCGAGCCCCACGCGGTCCCAGCCGGGAATCGCGAGTCGGGCGTCGCGGACTTCGCCCAGGTAGATGCTGTTGCGCAGCGTCGGGCCTTCGGTGGTTTTCCATCCGGGGCCGGTGGTGATGGTGGTCTGCGTGCCGTCCGGATGGTCGACGACCAGGCAGGCGATTGCGCGCGGCCGTCCGACCGGCAGTGCTTCGCGGATATTGCGGTGGCTCCACATGCGCAGCGGCAGCGGGTTGTACCAACCGTTGCCGAGTGCGATGCCGATGCAGTTGTTGCCCTGGCGGATCTGTGGGGTGACGTCGTGGCTGCGGAACAGGATGCGTTGGTTGAAGTTCGTCCACGCCGGGTCGAAAATCTGGTCGGCGATCCGTTCGCCGTTGAGGCTGGGCAGGCAGAGCCCGAGGCCTGCGATGTGGAGGCGTGCCCGGAGCACCGGCTTGTCGAGTTGGAACTCGCGGCGCAGCAGCGGGGCCGGG
>CBFGOB010000425.1:0-2449 GCA_965650215.1 uncultured bacterium
ATCTGCGCGATCTGCTCGCGCTGCAGCCGCACCATCCGCGCCAGCACCGCATTCATCATGAAGGCCGAGACGCTCAGGAATACCAGCGGGTAAGCCAGCGACAACATGTGCAGGACCTCGAGTTCGTCGTTGAGCCGCTGCGCCGACGCCTGCTCGTCGCGCACATAGGCCCCGGCGGATCCATAACGCCGGAGCTGGCGGTCGATTTCGGCGATCACCGGCATCGCCGACGCGCCCGGCGCGAGATCGAGGCACAAGTCGTTGAAGGCCCCGTCGAGGTTGTAGGCGGTCGCCAGCGCCTCGTAGTTCATCCAGATCACCCCGAAACGCTCGTGGTCGGGAAGCGTCTCGCCCTCGCGCGCCTCAAACACGAATTCCGGCGACAGGCCGATGCCGCAGATCCGCAGCGCTTCCTTGCGGCCGTTGATCACCGCCACCACCTCGTCGCCCGGCTTCAGCGAGTTGGCCATCGCGAAGGACTCGCTCACGACCACATCGCGCCGCGCATCCGGATGCGGGAACTCGCCGCGGCGCAACAGCACGCGGTTGAGCTTCTGCGGCTTGCCGTCCGGCGGCAGGGAAACCAGGTGCCCGGTCGCCGGTTCGGCCACCCCCGGCAGGTCGAGCGTCACATCCACCACCACCCGCGCTTCGGCCATCGCCACGCCGGGCAGGTCCTCGATCCCTTTGAGCACCGACACCGGCGCCCGCTTGAGCCGCGCGAACACATCCGCCATTGCATGCTGCTGGTAGAACGCCGACCGCGTGCCCTCGAGCGTCAGGATCAGGCTGCGCGTCATGATCATCATCGCCAGGCCGCAGGCCATCACCAGGCTGACCGCCAGCACCTGACCCTTCATCTGCGAAAGGTCGCGCCACAGTTTGCGATCGAGCGGGGCCATCATCACCACTTCAGCTGCGAAGCCGGCATCCGGGTTGCGTTGCGATGGGCATGGACAATCCGGCCATCGGAAAGGTGCAGCACGTGGTCGGCCATCTCGGCCATCACGGCATTGTGGGTGATGATCACCGTCAAGGTGCCCAGCTCGCGGTTGATCCGCTCGACCGCTTCCAGCACGGTGA
This sequence comes from uncultured bacterium, assembly GCA_965650215.1. Lineage (GTDB taxonomy): Bacteria > Verrucomicrobiota > Verrucomicrobiia > Verrucomicrobiales > Akkermansiaceae > Luteolibacter. Next base: position 1,084 of record CBFGOB010000425.1, read on the forward strand.
TCCCGGTGGTGACGTCGAGCGCACCGGTCGGCTCGTCACAGAGCAGCACCTGCGGACGCTTGGCGATTGCCCGGGCGATCGCCACCCGCTGCTGCTCACCGCCGGAAAGCTGCGAAGGGAAATGGTCCATCCGGTGGCCGAGACCGATCATGTCCAATGCCTCCTCCGGCGACATCGGGGTTTCCGCGATGTCGGTGATCAGCGCGACATTCTCCCGCGCGGTCAGCGACGGGATGAGATTGTAAAACTGGAACACGAACCCCACGCAGTTGCGCCGGAACTGGGTGAGCGTCTGCTCATCCGCGCCATCGAGCCGCCAGCCCTTGTAGCGCAGCTCCCCCGCACTCGGGACATCGAGACCGCCGAGGATGTTGAGCAGGGTCGACTTGCCGCTGCCCGAGGGGCCCAACAGGCACACCAGCTCGCCGGCATTCAGCTCGAGATCCACCCCCGCCAGCGCCACCACATCCACCTCGCCGGTGTGATAGACCTTGCGCAGCTCCCGCGCCTCAAACACAGCGGCCTCCCGACGGGGAGAACTGGATCCTGGCTCGCTCGGCATGCCCACGGCCCGAAACTAAGGCCACATCCCCGAAATGGCGAATGGAAATGGGAAAGGATATTGGGATATTGGGATATTGGGATTCGATATTCGGGAAAAGGACCAATGCGGCAGCGGTCGATGACCGTCGCTGACCCGCTGCCGCAGGCAGCCCGCTTCAAGTTGGGCTTGGTCTCTCCCTCAGTCTTCGACTCCGGGCGGCTGGCCGCTTTGCCCGGTGCCGCCCTGTTTTGCCTCTCACACCACAATGCCCGCCCGACGATCCCTTCAGGATTGGGGCCAACGGGCACTGACTTCCATCAACCAGTGGCGGGCAATGAGCTCATGTCCTTGCGGAAGTGGGTGCACTCCATCCCAGATCCAATGCTCAGGCGGCGCTACTTTGACGGCAGCATCGAACATGTGCTGGGTTTTGACATGTACCGCATCATAGTCCTTCGCCAGTCGGGCAACCAGCACCCCGAGCTTCTCAGTGGCGGCGCGGCGTGGTGCCCATGCCTGTTCGTTTTTCAATTTGCCAGCGGGAAGGACGAAGGGATCCATCAGAACAAGCCTCAAGTCGGGATTCGAGCTCCGGCTGGCATCAAGAATGACACGATAATCAGCTTCGAAGGCTTCCTCCTGCACGCCACGCCCAACGTCATTGGTGCCGATGAGGATGCTCAGGAGGTCAGGCCTGATCTCAATCGCATCCTTTTGCCAGCGCTTGCGAAGATCACCCACCGTGTGTCCGCTCACACCCCGTTTGTGGATGACCAGCTGTGATTCCGGCAGATCAACACCCATCCTAGCCGCAATCAGATA
>CBFGOB010000426.1:0-2433 GCA_965650215.1 uncultured bacterium
TCTCTCCACTTCCCCAGCACCAGCGGAAGCGGAAATTCCACCTGTTCCACGGCGAACTCATCGACGAGGACGATTTCGAGGAAGACGAGGAGCATGACGAGGACCACGAGGAGGTCGCCTACAAGACGGTCGCGGAACTCGAAGAAGGCACCGAAGAAAAGCCGGAATGACTGTGGCGGCGCTCCATCAGCGCCGCACCTCATCTGCATCATCGCGACGGCCATCAAGCGCCGCTGGGATTTCCATGGGATCCCCCGCAATCAGAACTTCAGGAAGTTCGCCAGCATCTGCTTGCCGTGCTGGGTCAGGATCGACTCGGGATGGAACTGGACGCCGTGCACTGGATGTTCCTTGTGCATCAAGCCCATGATCTCTCCCTCACCGGTCCAGGCGGTGACCGCAAGGCAATCCGGCAGGGTCTCGCGCTTGACGATCAGCGAATGATAGCGGGTCGCCTCGAAAGGACAGGGAATCCCGGCAAAAACGCTCGTGCCGTTGTGCAGGATCGGCGAGGTCTTTCCATGCATCAGGCGCTCGGCCCGCACCACGTCACCCCCATAAACCTGACCAATCGACTGGTGGCCCAGGCACACCCCGAGGATCGGGGTCGTGGGGCCCAGCTCGCGGATCAGATCCATCGAAATGCCCGCCTCGTTGGGCGTGCAGGGCCCAGGCGAGATGCAGATCCTCTCGGGAGCGAGCGCCTTCACCTCGTCCACCGTAATCGCATCGTTGCGGAATACCTTCATCTCCGCACCCAGCTCGCCGAAATACTGGACCAGATTGTAGGTGAACGAATCGTAGTTATCGAGGATCAGCAGCATGGCATTCGTCGGGTTCAGTCTTTGATCGTTTTTGCCAGCGCAATCGCGCGCAGCATGCCCTTGGCCTTGTTGACGGTCTCGATATATTCGTAGGTCGGATCGGAATCCGCCACCACGCCGGCACCGGCCTGGACATAGGCCTTGCCGCCCTTGAGCAGACAAGTCCTGAGGGTGATGCACGAATCGTGCGAACCATCGAAACCAAAATACCCCACCGCTCCGGCGTAGGCGCAGCGCTTGTTCTTCTCGAGCGAATTGATGATCTGCATCGCCCGGATCTTGGGTGCCCCGCTCACGGTTCCGGCGGGAAAGGTCGCACGCAGCACGTCATAGGCGCTGTAGGATTCGTCAAGGGTACCCGTGACATTCGAAACGATGTGCATCACATGGCTGTAGCGCTCGATGATCATGAAATCATCAACCTTGACCGAAGCATGTCTGGCGATGCGGCCGACATCGTTGCGTGCGAGATCGACGAGCATCAGGTGTTCCGCACGTTCCTTGGGGTCATTGAGCAGGTCGGCCGCAAGGGCGTCGTCCTCCTCCTGGGTTTTCCCCCTCCACCGCGTTCCGGCAATCGGCCGGATGTCGATCCGCCCGCCGATCGAGCGGACGTGGACCTCGGGCGAACTGCCGACCAAGGCGAAATCCCCCATCTCCAGCACGAACATGTAGGGCGACGGATTCACGAAGCGCAGCGCCCGGTACAGGTCGACCGGCGGCAATCCGAAGTCGGTCTCGAAGCGCTGGCTCGGGACGAACTGGAAAATGTCGCCCGCAGCGATGAACTCCTTGCCGGCACGCACCATCGCCTCAAACTCATCCTGCGTGGTGTTGCTGCGGGCATCTTCAGCCTCGACCTTGAGAAGACCGTTGAGCGCCGGAACATGCAGCGGCCGGTTGAGAATTTCGACCATCGTGGCAATCTTGCCCACCGCCGCGGCATGGGCGTCTTCGGGACTCGCATGCTCGTCGATCAGGGCGTTGGCGATCACCAGGAGCCGGCGCAGGCGGTGGTCGAAGACCAGCAGGGTGTCGGCCAGCATGAACATCGCATCAGGGATGCCCAAGGAGTCGGGGGGCGGATCACCCAAAGTCGGCTCGAACTGCCTTACCGCGTCATAGGAAAGATAACCGACCATCCCGCCGGAGAACACCGGCAGATCGCCATGCGCAACGGGTTGATATACCGCCATCTCGCGCTCTAGCGCCGCCAACACGTCGTCCTCGGCATGGATGAAGCGCCGGTTCGAGCCTTGGCGGATGCAAATTTCACGGCCACGCGCCTCAAACACCAGGTGCGGCTGGCTGCCGACAATCGACCAACGCCCGCCCTTTTCGGTGCTCTCGGCGCTTTCAAGCAGAAACGAATGCTTGTCGTCGCGCAACTTGAGGTAGGCCGACAGCGGGGTCTCGAAATCAGCCGCCAGCTGGGTGTAGACGGGGACCACGTTTCCCTGCTTCGCCAGCACGGCAAACGTTTCCAATGAGGGCTCGACGGGGATCGGTGTCACAACGCCAGCAGCATGCCCACGAAACGCCCAAGGGCAAGCCCGGAGAAGGCCGGAAAATGTATTGGTGCGCGGGATTTCCGCGATTATATCCCTGC
>CBFGOB010000427.1:0-2431 GCA_965650215.1 uncultured bacterium
GCCGACCGGCTGGCCGTCGCGGTTGTAGAGCAGGTGGCCTTGCGGGTGCTGGGTGTAGGCGTAGCGGGCAGCGATGGGCTCGGTGACCTTGGGGTTGGAAACGATGAGTTCGGCCCCTTCGATCCGTCCCTCCGCCCAATGCCAGCTGCCGTCCTTCGACTGGATCGACAGCCACTGGAGGGCCGCATCCGGCGTCGGCACCGGGGACAGGAAGCCTTCCTTTTTGGCAATCATCAGCCCGCCCCGTGCGTTGTCGTCGAAGGAGACGCGGATCGCCGCGCCTTCCACGGCATGCTTGCGGTAGAGGGGGCAGGCGCTGAGGTCCTTGAAGCCGTAAACCTGCCGCAGCACCGAACGCGCAAGCCGCTCGCCAGTGTCGAATTTGTTCGGCGGATGCTCGCCGGGCGCGCCGACATCGATGGTCACGGCCAGGCCGGTGTTCGGGATCCGCAAGGCCTCGACGCAGGCCTGACGGATCTCGGCGCGGCCGTCGCCGCCCGCGGGATTCTCCAACGAGGATGAGCCGATTCCCGGCAGCTGCACGAAGTGCACGGGAAAGTCTCCCTGCTTCCATGCCTTGCGCCAACCGGTGATCAGCGACTCGAGCTTGGGCTGGTAGGCCCGGCCGTCCTTTTCGTTGCTCTCTCCCTGGTACCAGATCGCGCCGCGGATGCCGTAAGTGACCACAGGCGAGATGAACGTGTTGTGGTTGTTCCCAGTCGGATAGGGCTCCAGGTTCAGCCAGGATTCGATGTTGGATCCGCCGACGGCGCAGGCAATGAGGCCGATGGGCACCAGCGTGTCCTGCTGGACCCGCCTGGCGAAATAAAAGGCCGTGCGCTTGAAAACCGGCGCGGTTTCGGGAGAGCAGACGATCCATCCCGTGTCGCCGGACGTCCACTGCCGCAGGGCGGGATAGTCCGCCTTCTCGACCGTGTCGGCGGGGTGATGGCCTTTCTTGTTGGTCCGCAGCGCGCCGGCCATGTTCGATTGTCCGGCGCAGAGCCACACGTCGCCAAGGATGAGGTTTTGGAGCTGTTTGACCGTGCGCAGCCCGTCTTTCTCAAAGGTCGCCGTCATCGTCTCGCCCGCCGGTGCCTCGTGGACACTGGCGAGCGGCGCGGCGGCCATCGGGTCGAGCACGACCCGCCAGCTGCCGTCCGCCTGGGCGGTGCCGCGTTGGGTCTGACCCTTGAACTCGACCGTCACATTCGCGCCGGGGGCGCTGGTGCCCCAGACCGGCAGCGGGATTTGCTGCTGCAGCACCGCGTGGTCCAGAAAAGGTGCGCCCCATGTGGCCGGCAAGGGTGCATCCGCAGGTTCCCAGGCAGGACCGCACAGCGGCATCAGGGTCAGGCAGGCCACCCGCAGGCCCATGGACCACGCATTCGTCGTTCGCATGCAGCCGATACCCAGCCCCGGCCCCGCATCTTTCCGGAAGCCTGCCGCAGGCAACTCTGGCCGATGGAGGGTCTGTCCCTTGGGTGGCCTGTTCCTCGAGCGGCATTCAGCGTGAGCCCGGAGCCGGCCCGATGGTGCCGCCTTCGATGAACTCCGCACGGATCAGGGTTTCGCGCCGGTCCTCCTGTCCGCTGGCCAGGTGCTTGGCCCAACGCACGATCCTCGGGATCCATTGGCGGGTGTCGGCATGGATCCGCGACACTTCCGGATCGAACCAGCCGAAGGCCGGGTGATCGTCGAGGGAGATCAGGGAGACGTCGCGCGGCACCACCAGTCCCTTGCGCAGCAGAAACTGTTGGGTGGCGAAAAACAGGGCGGGCTCGGCCAGAAAGATCGCGGTGGGCGGCGTGTGTTGGAACAGCGAGTCGAGGCAGCGGTGGAAGCCGCCGGGTTTGTCCTCCCAGTCCGGCAGGTTGAAGGGGCCGGTTTCGATGCCGAGCGCTCCGAGCGCGTCGAGATAGCGCCGCTCGAACAGCCCCGGGTCCGGTTTGCGCCGTTCCTCGCGCGTCATCATCACAATGCGGCGGTGGCCGAGCGCCACAAGCCGTTGCAAGGCCTCCGCCACCGCCGGGGATTTCAGGGTCGCCAGACTCGCGATCGGCAGGCCGGTCTGTCGTCCGAACATCGCAAAGGCGGGTAGCGGTTGCGCCGCAAACCACTCCAGCACGGGGCGCGAGCCGGCGCGGATCACCCACGCGTCGCCGGGGGTCGACTCCACCAGCCGCGCCACCCGTTTGACGTCGAATCGCAGCTCCGCCAGCGTTTTTTCGGCAAACTCGACATGATGCCCTCCCTCCATCAGGCGCTGCTGCAGCTTCACCGTGTGCTCGTCGTGGAGGTCGCTCGCTTCATAAGGGAGGATCCGGATCCGCAACTTGCGGCGTTCGGCGCGATCCGCCGCCACAATCCGGTGGCGCCGCCGCTTGCCGCTCCCTTCCAGCAGGCCCTCCTGTTTGAGGATCTCCAAGGC
>CBFGOB010000428.1:0-2412 GCA_965650215.1 uncultured bacterium
TGCAGCGCAAGCGCTTCCAGGACGGGTGCCATGAGGCATCCGCTCCGTTCCACCAGGCGCCGCGTCCGTCGAGCCAGTCCCCGCGCCATGCGGGAAACCACGGTTCGGTGACCGAGCTGCGTTTGACGATGACCTCGACCTCGGCCTTGCGCACCGGCGCACCGTGGAAGTAGTTCGCCTTGACCGTGGCGGTGAAGCGTTCGCCGAGTCGTACCGGCTCGGTCGGAGCTTCGACGCTTACTTCGTATTCCGGCTTGCGGTATTCCTCGACCCGGAAGCTGGCACTGGCAGTGATGCGGTGGTCGATCCGGAATTGCGTCAGCCAATTGCCGAGCGGCGCGTCCTTGGGGATGATGAATTCGGCGGTGACGCAGCCGAAGTCGTCGGTCTTGAGGGTTTCGATCTTAAGGGCCTCCTCGCCGCGTCCGTTGTGGACCGTGAGTTGGCCGTTCTGATTTGCCCAGCGGGATTCGTCGGGTTCGAAGTAGCCGAGGTTGCGGAGGTGGAATTTCGCGTGGACCGTGTCGCCGGGTTTGTAGAGGGGTCGGTCGGTGACCGCGTAGCTGAGGTCGCGGTTGCCGTTGTTCCATGAGGGATTGCTGATGCTGTAGGGTTGGAAGCCGAAGAATGCGGGGCTGCGGCCTTCGCTGCGGGCGACGGCGAGCCATTGGTAGCTCTGGTCCCACTCGCCTGGTTTCAACAGGGTTTTGCCATCGGCATCGGTGCTGCGTTTGAACCCCTTGGTGAGCACGTTGAAGTCCCGGCCGAGCACGAACTTGCGATCGAGGTGTTGGATATCGAAGCCGAAGAAGTCGATTTCCGCGTTGGCGACCGGAGCACCGCTGTCGGCATCGGCGACCCACCACTGGAGTTTGCCGTCGACCGAGCGTTGGACGAGGACCGAGTCGAGAATCCAGACGAGCGTGTGGAATTGGTTGCCCTTGTCGATGTTGCCGGTGATCCACCAGGCACCGGCCTGTTTGAGCGGCACTTCGAGTTCGGTGCGGGTGTCGCGGTGCTTGTCCCGGGGCTTGAGGGTTTGGGTCCAGCTTGCGGCGGTTTTGCCGATGTATTTCGATTGTTTGCGGTCCAGCAGGCGGCTGGCGATGTCGGAGACATCGGTGTGTTGGTAATTGATTTCGCGCGGGTTGCTTTTCAGGTATTCGATGGTGTCGATCAGCAGGGCATTCACATCCACGGGTGCGGCGCTGAGGGTGATGCCGGTCGCGTTGCGGAACACGAGCGGGACTTTCGGGGTCCGGCCGGCGGGCACGTGGTCGGTGCTTGCGAAGCGGCCCCAGTGGCCGGTGATTTGGTCGAGGAGTTTATTGCGGTGCTTGTCGTTGCCCGGGCCGTGTTTCGCGATCGTTTGCTCGAGGACGCTGCGGGCCTTGTCCGGTTGGCGGCGGTTGAGGAAGATCTGGGTGAGGGCGTCGCCGGCCACGTCGGACTCATTGAGGATCGAGCGGTAGAGTGCAATCGGGTGGTGGCTGGTGGGGAGTTTGAAGCGGCGGATGCCGTCGGAGGTTTTGGCCAGGCATTCGTCCTCGGCGAGCGAATCCAGTGCAAGGATGCCCTTGGCGGTGTCGGGTTCAGGGTTCTGCCACCAGCCGAAGGACGAGAGGGTTTCTTCGCCGAACTGCGATTCCGAGAAGCGGGCGCGTTCGAGGACAATGCCGGTGCGGCTGGCGGGGTTGAGGCGGATTTGTTGCTCGAGGGCGAAGCGCCAGCGTTCGCCGTCGTTTTGGGCGCTTTCCCACGAGTCGGGGGCTTCATGCAGAACCGGCCGCTCATCGATCCAGGGTGCGCCTTCGGTGCCTCCTGCGGGTCCGGGCTCACCCCATTCGGGGAGCTGGTCCAGAGGGGTGAGGGTTTGGAGCTGCCAAGCGGCTTGGGACTTGAGGATCATGCCGATGCGATTCCAGACCGAAGCCTGATCGGCGGGATCCTTCGCATGGCGGAGTGCCTGGAGGCAGAGTTGCAGGGCGCGGACGCGGTCGCGGTAGCCGGTTTCAACCGAGGTTCCGGCATTCGCCTCGGGATCGGCATCGGGTCCGCCCCGGCCCAGCCCCCACCAGTGGCCGGCGGTCCGTTCAAATTCTCCGGCGACCAGTCGTCCGGTATGGCGGGTATTTTGGTAAGCCTCCGCGGCTTCCTCCAGCAGCGCCGGGTTGGTCGCCTGTTCGGCCACCGCCCCTTCGAGGAGCGGATCGAAATCCTTCCACTCTCCGAGGTTGTCGAGGGCACTGAGCGCCAGATGCAGGTCTTCATCGGATTGCGCGTCCGCGATCCTGACCAGTTGCTTGCGGTAGAGGTCGATCGATTCCTTCCAAAGGCCGTCCCGGTTCAGTTTGTCGCGTTCCTTGCGCAGGGTGGCCGCGTCCTGGGCCATGAGGTTGAGGGGGAGAAATA
>CBFGOB010000429.1:0-2408 GCA_965650215.1 uncultured bacterium
GCAGCTTGGTGCTTGGTTTGTCGATGACCCGGTCACCACAGCGCACCTCGCCGGCGAGGATCAGGCGCTTGGCCTGCTCGCGGGAATCACACAGCCCCAGACTCACCAGCAGGGCGTCTGCACGCTCGGTCTTCATCGGTCGTCGATGGCCGACGGAATCACGATCCCGGCAGGGCCGCAAGCACCGTATCCCTGCGCCATCGGGCATTCGATCACTTGTTTCTTGCCTAAATCCGGATCGCCCGCCCACCATCGCGGCGTGACGAAACACCGCACCGACGACCTCCGCATTACCGGCATCAACCCGCTGATCTCCCCTGCGGTCCTGGCCTATTACCTACCCCTCACCGAACAGGCTTCCGAGGTCGTTGCGTCCGCCCGCAGCCAGGCGGACGCCATCCTGCGGGGCGAGGACGACCGGCTTCTGGTCGTCGTCGGCCCCTGTTCGATCCATGACCCCGAGGCGGCGATCGAATACGCCACCCGACTCAAGGCTCTGGCCGGGCGTCTCGACAAGGACCTGTTCGTCATCATGAGGGTCTATTTCGAAAAACCCCGCACCACCGTAGGCTGGAAAGGGCTGATCAACGACCCGGCCCTGGACAATTCCTTCGACATCAACCGCGGCCTCCGGATCGCCCGCGCCCTGCTGCTCGACCTCGCGAACATGGGCATGCCGACCGGCACCGAGTTCCTCGACACGATCTCGCCCCAATACATCGCCGACCTCATTTCGTGGGGCGCCATCGGTGCACGCACCACCGAATCCCAGATCCACCGCGAACTGGCCTCCGGCCTCTCGATGCCCGTCGGGTTCAAGAACGGCACCGGCGGTTCGGTCCAGATCGCGCTCGATGCGATCCAGTCCTCATCCAACCCCCACCATTTTCTCTCGGTCACCAAACAGGGGGTTTCCGCGATCGTCTCGACCTCGGGCAACAAGTCCTGCCACCTCATCCTGCGCGGCGGCAAGAAGGGCCCGAACTACGAAAAGGAACACATCGACGAAGCCGCCGCCATGTTGCGCGAGCAAGGGCTTCCGGAATCCGTGATGATCGACTGCTCGCACGGCAACTCGCTCAAGGATTTCCGCAACCAGCCACTGGTTGCCAAAAACATCGCCCACCAGATCGAGAACGGCAGCAAGGTCATCACCTCGGTGATGATCGAGTCCAATCTGGTCGAGGGCAACCAGAAGCTCAAGGAAGACCCGTCGGCGATGACCCGCGGCCAATCGGTCACCGATGCCTGCATCGGTTGGGACGATACCGTCGAAGTCCTCGAGTTCCTCGCCGAAGCCGTGCGCAAACGCCGCGCGAAGTGAGATTCCTGCTGCCCGGGCAGGGACCTTGAAATCTCCCGCCTGTGCGAGCCTGCGCGATGGATTGGATGCCGCGACCAGCGGCAGGGACGTCCCGAGAGGTCCGTTTCATTCGCAGCAGCAGGCAGGCGGACGCGCCGCAAGCGCGTCCCTAACCCACAGGTACTGGGCGAGGACGGTCAGATCTCGTTGACCGGCAGGTTCGCAACCTCGTCGCGCACCTTTTCCGCCAGCGGCGTCGAAAGGTAGCGCTCGGTCGAGGAACAACCCACGGTCACGATGCGCTTGCCCTTGAACTCGGGACGCTTGGCCAGCTGCATCGCCGCCCACACGTTGGCACCCGTCGAAATGCCGGCAGGCAGGCCTTCCTGCTGCGCAAGCGCCTGCGCGGTCGCAAAGGCGTCTTCGTTGCTGACCTGGATGACCTCATCGACGATGTCGAGATTGAGGTTCTTGGGAATGAACCCCGCGCCGATCCCCTGGATCATGTGCGGACCGGGCTTAAGCTCCTCACCGGCCTTGGCCTGGGTGATCACCGGGCTGTTGACCGGCTCGACCGCGACGCAACGGAGGCCGGTGCGCGACTTGAGGACTTCGGAAACACCGGTGATCGTGCCGCCCGTTCCCACACCCGCGACAAACGCGTCGATTTGGCCCTCGGTGTCGCGCCAGATCTCCTCGGCGGTCGTCTCGCGGTGCGCCTGCGGATTGGCGGGATTGTCGAACTGACCCGGACCAAAGGCACCGGGCGTTTCCGCCAGCAGCTTCCTGGCCATCGCAATCGCGCCACCCATGCCTTTCGCGCGGGGTGTGAGCACGATCTCGGCACCGAGCAAACGCAGCAAGACCCGACGCTCGATCGACATGCTCTCGGGCATGGTCAGGATGCAACGGTAGCCCTTGGCGCGCGCAATGAACGCCAACGCGATGCCGGTGTTGCCCGAGGTCGGCTCGATGATCAGGCCGCCGGGCTTGAGCTGCCCGTCCTTTTCCGCCGCTTCGATCATCGAACGCCCGATGCGGTCCTTCACGCTGAAGAGCGGATTGAAAAATTCGGCCTTCACGCAAATCTCGGCATCAAGACCCG
>CBFGOB010000430.1:0-2400 GCA_965650215.1 uncultured bacterium
GCTCGCCGCGGCGGTGCATCCGGCGGATCACGCCCCAGTCGCACAGCGCCCGCAGCGACATGCTGGCGTTGCCCCGGCTGATGTTCAGCCGCCCCATCACGTCGTCCGTGCACTGCGGCTGGCCGGTGATGAAGAGGAACGCGTGGATCTCGGCCATCGTGCGGTTGATCCCCCACTGGCTGCCCAAGGCCCCCCACTGGACGACGAATTCCTCGCGGGTTTGCTGCAGTGTGTGCGCTTTGTCTTTCATTGGTTTCAGTTTTTACTGAAACTTTAGAAATGGCAAGTGGAAAAACAGGTTAAAAAATCTAGCGGCGTTTTTTAGCGGATTTGCCGCGGCGCTTTTGCACGGACTTGTGGTGGCCGGGTTTGACGGGGGTCTTGGCCTGTTTTTTCGCGTGGCCCTTGGTGGCGGGCGGGCGGCCGGCTTGGCGGGGCGGGTGCTGCAGGGTGCGGCTGCCGGAGTCGGTGGGTGCGCCGGCGACGGCGAAGTCGACGAAGCGTTTTTCGCGGTCGAGGCCGACGACATGGAGTGGCACGCGCATGCCGATCTGGATGAGTTGGCCGTCGCTGGACGCCCAGGCGCCGCGGTGGCCTTCGAAGCGCCAGCGGCCGGGCGGGAGGTCTTCGCGTTTGACCACGCCGCGGATGCCCATGTCGGGGATTTCGACCATCAGGCCCATCGGGCGGGCTTCGGTGATGAGGCCGTTGAACTCGTGGGGGTCGTGGAGCTCGGCGACGCGACCGAGGTATTCGAAGAGCTTGATCATCTTCGTTTCGCTTTCCGCTTCGGCCGAATTGCGTTCGGTGTCCGAGATGTGGCGGGCCATTTCGACGAGCTCGCCATAGGGTGGGGTGCGGTCGATTCGGGCGGGCGGGTTGGCCAGCAGCGGTTGCAGCGCGCGGTGGACGATGAGGTCGGCGTAGCGGCGGATCGGGCTGGTGAAGTGGCAGTAATCGGTTTTGGCGAGGCCGTAGTGGCCGATCGGGTCGGCGGAGTAGGCGGCGCGCTTGAGGCTTTTGAGCAGCCCGAGCTTGATGATGTGTTCCTCGGGCGTGCCTTTGGCGGCGTCCAGCAGTTTCTGGATGTGGGCGCGGTTGGTGAGGTCGCCCGGTTGGTAGCCGTGGAGTTTGGCGGTTTCGGTGTAATCGAGGAGGCGCGAGGGATCGGGGTCGTCGTGGATCCGGTGGAGTGCGGGCTTGCCGTATTCGCGGAGCGCCTTGGCGACGGCCTCGTTGGCCGCGAGCATGCATTCCTCGACGAGTTGATGGCTTTCGGTGTGGATGACCGGATCGGCGGCACAGGCGTGGCCGTGTTCGTCGAGGCGGATCTTGATTTCCGGCATCTCGAGGTCGAGGGCGCCTTGCTCGAAGCGGCGCTGGCGGAGCAGGGAGGCGAGCTTCCAGGCTTCGCGGACCATCGACTCGAGTTGTGGATCCGAGCCGGCGGGTGCCCCCTTGCCATCGAGGATCGCCTGGGCCTGCTCGTAGGAGAGCTTGGCGCGGCTGTGGATGACCGCGTTGAAGAATTTCGCGCGGGTGATCTTGCCGGCCGGGTTGATGCTCAGCAGCGCGCATTTCGTCAGGCGGTCGACATCCGGTTTGAGCGAGCAGATGCCGTTGCTCAATTCGACCGGCAGCATCGGCAGGACGCGGTCCACGAGGTAGGTCGAGTTGCCGCGCTTGACCGCTTCGACATCCATCGGGCTGCCGGGTTTGATGTAATGGGAGACGTCGGCGATGTGGACGGCGAGTTCCCAGCCGTGGGCGTTGGCTTCGACCCAGATCGCGTCGTCGTGGTCTTTCGCATCGGCAGGGTCGATCGTGATCACCAGTGCCTTGCGCCAGTCCTCGCGGCGGGCGATTTCCCCGGCATCCGGTTCCTCCGGGACGGCGCGGGCTTCGGCGAGGACCTCTTCGGGAAAGGAGGTCGGGATGCCAAAGCGGTGGATCACGCCGGTCATGTCGACGCCCGGATCGCCGACCCAGCCGAGGACTTCGATGATGCGGCCCCGCGGGGCGTCCGCGCCCTGCCACTGGTCGAGGTCGACGACCACCAGTTGTCCCGGCTGCGCGGTGGTGTCGCCGATGAGTTCGATGCGGCCGTCGATCGCCTTGTCGTCGCAATCGACCCACTCGAAGCCCTTTTTTTTCTGATAGGTCCCCACCACTCGTCCCGAGCGGCGGGTGATCACCTTGAGGACTTTGCCGCGCGGTTCGTCCGGGCGGTCGGGGATCAGTTCCTGGCGGGTGCGGAAGGGCCGTTTCGGCGGGGCCTTTTGCAGCGCCAGCAGGACGCGGTCGCCGTCGAGGGCGGTTCCGGTGTCGCGGCGGGCGCCATAGACGCGGTCGAGGGCGAACAGGTCGATGCCGGTTGCCAGGTTATGCGGGTCGGTCAGC
>CBFGOB010000431.1:0-2391 GCA_965650215.1 uncultured bacterium
GGTTGTCCGAGTCGTAGCTGATGCTGCCGCTCTTGTCTTTTTCGAGTCCGCCGAGACGATGTTCCAGTCCCGGCTGGCCGGGGATGGCCTGGGTGCGGGCGAGGGTTTCGGGATCCCGCTGGTAGGCGACATAGGGCTGCGAAGGGTCGGCAAAGGGCTTGTGGATTTCGCGCAGATCGTTTTCGTCCGGGATTTTCCACGGTTCCGAGCCGTTGGCGAGGTAGCCGTCGCTAAGCAGGATGACGGGTGTTGAGAAGGTCAGGGCGATGCGGATCGCCTCGTAGGCTGCACGGAAGCAGTCGGATGGGGAGTTCGGAGCCACGATGGGAAGCGGGCTTTCGCCGTGGCGTCCGTAGAAGGCTTCAAGCAGGTCGGATTGCTCGGTCTTGGTCGGAAGGCCGGTGCTCGGGCCGCCGCGCTGGACGTTGATGATCACCAGTGGCAGCTCGGTCATGACCGCAAGGCCCATGAATTCGCTCTTGAGGCACATGCCCGGCCCGCTGGTGGCGGTGACGCCGATCTGGCCGGCGAAGCTGGCACCGAGGGCAACGCCGATGGCGGCGATCTCATCCTCGGCCTGAACGGTTTTGACGCCGAAGTGCTTGTAGCTGGCAAGTGCCTCGAGCACCGAAGAGGCCGGGGTGATCGGGTAGCCGGAGAACAGCATGTCGCGGCCGGCTTTTTTCGCGCCGGCGATGAGGCCCAGCGCGAGTGCTTCGTTGCCCGAGATCTTGCGGTAGGTGCCGGGAGCGACTTCGGCGCGCGCCACCATGTAGCGGTTGCGGGTGATCTCGGTGGTTTCACCAAGGAAGTAGCCGGCCTTGAGGACCTTGATGTTCGCCTCGGCGACTTCGGGCAGTTTCTTGCTCCACTTGTTGTTGATGAACTCGATGGTCGGTTCGATCGGACGTCCGTAAACCCAGCAGGTGAAGCCGAGCGCGAAGAAGTTCTTCGTGCGCAGCTTGTCCTTCATGCTCAGCTCGCTGTCCTTGAGTGCTTCGACGGCGAGACCGGTGATGTCGATGGCGAGGACTTCATAGCGCTTCTTGAGGTCGGGATTGTCGAGGGGATTGGACTCGAACTTCGCCATCTTGAGGTTTTCCTCGTTGAAGGCGGCGGTGTTGACGATCAGGAGTCCGCCTTCTGCAAGGTCCGGCAGATGGACGGCGAGAGCGGCGGGGTTCATTGCGACCAAGGCATCCGGCTCGTCACCGGGGGTGAGAACCGTCTGGCTGCCGAAGTGGACCTGGAATGCGGACACCCCGGCGATGGTGCCGATCGGGGCGCGGATTTCCGCCGGGTAGTCGGGGAAGGTGGCAATCGCGTTCGGAACGGTGACGCTGGTGTCGGTGAAGCGCTCGCCCACCACCTGCATGCCGTCGCCGGAGTCGCCTGCGAAGCGGACCACCGCTGCCTTCATTTCGCGGAAATCGCTTTGGGAAGATCTCGTCATAATCAATGGGTTGGAATGGGCGAACGCTAGGGAGGGTCCGGTGGGTCGTCAATGTTCGAGGTGACAAAAACGCCTTATTTTTCAGGTGTTTGGGGCGGTTCGGGCCGGGGACCGGGCTTTGGCTCGTCGGCCGGCCTGCAGGCACCGGATTTTGGGCAAAAACGTCGGATGGTGCTTGGCGAAATGTCGAGGGAGGTGCATCGTTCGCCAGCATTCACCGGCATGAAGATCCTGAGTTACACCGATCCCGGATACGTCCGCTTTGTCCGCAGCCTGAACCGTCGCGCCATTCCCGAAACCGGGGTGCGTGACATGGTGGCCGACATCATCCAGCAGGTCAGCTCCAGTGGCAACGAGGCGCTCATTGCGCTGACCAAGCGTTTCGACAATGCGGTGTTGACCCCGTCGTCCTTGTTTGTGAGCGAGGAGGAAATGGATGCTGCGGCAGCCCAGGTCAAAGCCTCGACCCGCAGGGCCATCAGCCGCAGCCTCAAGAACATCAGTGACTTCGCCAAGCGGAGCATGCGCAAGGATTGGTCCTACAGGAATGCCGAGGGGGCGACAGTGGGCGAACGCTTCACTCCCTATGACCGTGTCGGGGTTTATGTGCCGGGTGGCAAGGCGCCGTTGGTGTCGACCGCCCTGATGACGGCGGGATTCGCTTGGGCCGCGAAGGTGCCCGAGGTGATCGCCGCCACACCTTGTGCGCCGGATGGATCCGTGAATCCCGAACTGCTGTATGCATTGCGGCGTGCGGGCGTGACGGAAGTGATCAAGGTTGGGGGAGCGCAGGCGATCGCCGCCATGGCGTTGGGCACCCGGACGATCAAGCCGGTGGACCGGATTTTCGGGCCCGGCAACCGCTTTGTGGTCGAGGCCAAGAGGCAGTTGGTCGGAGCGGTGTCGATTGATTTGCTGCCTGGCCCGAGCGAGATCCT
>CBFGOB010000432.1:0-2386 GCA_965650215.1 uncultured bacterium
ACCAGGTTTTCCACAAGATCAACCGCTACCGAAGCCGCAACCGCCTGCCGATGCTCGAACGCCACGAGGGCCTCGACCAACTCGCCCTCGCGCATACCCAGCGGCTGGTGGAAAAACGCGGCAGCTCCTGGGTCCACGGCAAGAACGTCAATCACATCGGGGCCGAGTGGCGCGCCGAAACGGCCTACGCACGCTATGGCATGCAACGCTTCGGCGAGAATGTCGCCGCCATCCTGTCCGGACCCGACGACACCGCGGAACACCTGCTGCTCATGTGGAAAACCTCCTATCCGCACAACCGGACGATGCTCGGCAACTGGACCCACTCGGGACTCAGCGTGCTGATCGATGACGACGGCGCGGTCTTCGCCACCCAGATCTTCACCAGCCGCAAATGAACGACAAGCAATGAGTCCCGATTTCCATTACGAATCCGGACAATGGGCACAGGGCCAGCGGCGGGTCGCCGGCATCGACGAGGCCGGACGCGGACCGCTCGCCGGACCGGTGGTGGCTGCCGCCGTCATCCTGCCACCGGGTTTCCACTGCCCGCAACTCGACGATTCCAAAAAAATCAGCGCCGCCAATCGCAAGCGGATCCATCACCTGCTCACCACCGACCCATCGGTCGTCTGGTCGGTGGCCACGGCAAGCCGGGAGGAAATCGACCGGCTCAACATCCTGAATGCCACCCACCTCGCCATGCGCCGCGCCGCAGAGGCACTCCTTCCCCAACCCGACTTCTGCCTCATCGACGGCTTGCCGGTGAAACAGTTCCCGCTTCCCTATCAGGCCATCGTCAAGGGCGACAGCCTCTCGCTCTCGATCGCGGCGGCCAGCATCATTGCCAAGGTCACCCGCGACCGGCTGATGGCCGAAATCGACCGCGAGTTCCCCGAATTCGGCTTTGCGAAGCACCAGGGATATGGCACCAAGGCACACCTTGAAGCCCTTCGCCGCCACGGCCCTTGTCGCCATCATCGTCGCTCGTTTCAGCCGGTGGCTCAATCGTCCCTGCCGCTTGACGGATGAGCACGGCGTCGGACGCGACGCTCGGTGGATCGGCACCTATGGCGAAAAAACCGCAGCCGCGTGGCTCCGCAGCCAGGGCTGCCGCATCCTCGCCACGAATTTCATGGGCCCCCGTGGCGGGGAAATCGACATCGTCGCCCGGCAGGACCGGCTGCTGCTCTTCGTCGAGGTCAAAACCCGGCGCGCCACCACCCGGATCCGGCCCAGCGACGCGGTGGACAAGGATAAGGCCGCCCTGATCGAACGCGGCGCGAATGCCTGGCTGCGGCAGCTCGGAACCCGCAGGCTGCCGTGGAGGTTCGACATCGTGGAAGTATTGCTCGCAGATGGCGAAAAACCGTCGGTCAACCACATCCGGAACGCGTTCTGAAAAGTTTCTAACAAGCATTGGACGCCAAGGAACACACTTGCCGGTGGCCCGGACAGCCTCCATGGTCATCATGCATGACGAAACAAGCAGAGTCCCTGCCCTTGGCGTGGCTGGCCCGACACGACGGCTCGGTCATCATCGGACATGGTCCCTTTGAAGCGGCGGCACAAGCCCCGTCCGACGGCGTCGCCTTCTACATCCAGGACTTCGCGTCCGCCTCGAGCACGCCTTGGTGGATCCCCCGTCGCCACGAGTCGCTCAGCCCGGAGGAGTTCAGCCTGAGCTTTCCACCCGCACCGGAGATCGGCTACCAGTGGCAGCCCCCCGATGCGGCGCCCTTCTCGGAGGTGTTTCAGGAAGTCATGACCTCGATCCACGAGGGTGCTTTCGAGAAAACCGTGCCGGTGGTCACCGAAAACGGCAGCGCATCCTCCAATCCCGGCCGGGCCCTGTTGGCCTGCATGGCGCGGCTCGCACCGCCGCTCCAGCCCTACGGCTTCATGCGGGACCAGTCCGGATTTGCCGGTGCCACCCCGGAGCTGCTCTTCTCGCTCAGCGGCCAACGCCTCACCACCATGGCGCTTGCAGGCACGGCGCGCAGCGAGGACCGCGACGTCTTCGCGGTCGATGAAAAGGAAATCCGCGAGCACGAATATGTCGCCCAGACCCTGGTGGCCAAGCTCCTCGAGCTGGGCAGCCTCAAACGCGGCACACGCCAGATCCTCGACCTTGGCCCCATCGTGCATTTCCTCACGCCCATCGAAGTCGAATTGCACCAGGCGATGGCTCCCCAGGAGCTGCTCCGCCGCCTCCACCCGACCCCGGCACTCGGCCCGCTGCCCCGCACCGACACGACCATGGATCAGCTGCTCGCGTGGCGCCGCCGTCTCGGCTGCCCACCGGGCTTCGGCGCCCCATTCGGTGTCTGGGACCACGGCCGCTTTGATGCGATCGTCGCCATCCGCGGCGTCTGGTGGCGCGACC
>CBFGOB010000433.1:0-2373 GCA_965650215.1 uncultured bacterium
GCTCTGTGAGCGCCATTGTCAGGCATGGCGGCTTCCAGCCGCCATTTGTGACGCTGTGCTCCAATGATGTTCCGCAGGTGCTTACGGCACGTCGGTGCGGAATGGCGAGGCAGGCAGGCCTTCCTTGTTGAAGAGGTTGACATCCGGCACATTGGCCCAGCCGTAGCGGGCGGCTTTCGGGGCGGTTACCCCCTCCGCGGAGACCACCACCTTGTCGCCTTGGATTTCTGCCTTGGCGGGCACGAAATTGCCGTCGGCACCTGCGATGGTGAAGCCCTTGAGCTCGCCGTCCTTGGCCACAAGGCCACCGCCGACATGCTTGAAGCTGAGGACGATGCTGTCGCCTTTTGCGGTCATCGAATCGTAGAGCGGTCCCGAGTATTCGATGTTTTCACCATAGGTCAGAGCAAGTGCGGCGAGCGCAAGGCGTTGGCCGACCGGTTCTTTTTGGTTCGGGTGGATGTCGTTGGCATTGCCGACATCGGTGGTCACTGCCATGGCGGTGTTTTTCACTTTCGCCAGCGTGAGGAATTGGGCCTCGCGGATTTCAGGAGGCTGACCTTTGAAGGGCGCGATCTGGACGAAGAAGAACGGGAAGTCGCCGATCTTCCATCTGGTGCGCCAGTCGGCGATCATCGCTGGGAAAAGGGTTTGGTATTCCTTGGATTTGCCGGCGTTGGATTCGCCTTGGTACCAAATCACGCCTTTGATGCCGTAGGGGATGATCGGGTGGATCATGCCGTTGTAGAGGGTGCAGGGATTGCTGGATCTGCCATTCGGGTCTTGAGGCGCCTTCGGCTGCGGGGCCGAGGGGGCGGGTTTGGGTGGTGCGGGTTGGCCGTTTTTCTTGGCCTGGGCAGCGGCTTCGTTCCAGGATTTGAGAGCCTCCTGATAGGTTTTGCCGACGGTTTCGTTCCACTCCTTCGACTTGGTGGCGAACTCTGCCATCCTGGTCGCGTGGTTGGCGATCTCGGCATCATAGCTGGCGAGTTTCTGATTGGCGGCATCGGCGTAACCTTTGAGTTCGGGATGGGTTCCGAAGCCTTCGAGGCTTGTCCATGCCTGTGCGGGAGTGCCGCCCCAGGAACTGTGGATCATGCCGACCGGCACGCCGAGTTTCTGGTGGAGATCGCGGGCGAAGAAATACCCGACTGCCGAGAAGCCATTGACCGATTGCGGTGAGCACTCGACCCAGCTGCCGACCGCTTCATCCAAAGGTTTGGCGGAAACGGTTCGCTTGACCGTGAACATCCGGATTTTTGGGAAATTGGCCTTGGGGGCTTCTTCCTTGGCGTTGTGGGCTTGGGCGAACTTCCACTCCATGTTCGACTGGCCGGAGCAGACCCAGACCTCGCCGACGAGCAGGTTGTTGATCTTCACGGTGTTCTCGCCGGAAATGGTCATCGTGTGAGGGCCGCCTGCTTCCAGGGGTTTCAACTGGACGCTCCACTTGCCGTCCTTGGCGGTGGTGCTCAGGCGTTGCCCGGCAAGCTCGACCGTGACCTGTTCGCCATCTTTGGCCGTGCCCCACACCGGCACGCTCTGCCCGCGTTGGAGCACGGCGCCATCGGTGAAAAGCGGATTGGGTTTCACTTCGGCGTTCAGGCTGCCGGAAGCGAGGACTGCGGTGAAGAGCAGGAGGCGAGGGGTTTTCGGTTTCATGGGCATTCGGTTTACGCGTTGGTAAGTGGGGGACTTGCAGGAGGGTAGCAATTTTTTGTGATGGGGGACGGATTCCGCCGGGGACGGCGACCGGTTGCCTCCTTGCGCCGGGGCGGGGCTGAAGCCCGCGGTCCGGGGCCATAATGAAAGATGGGAGCAGGCTCCGCACCGCAACTGATGCCCCACCTCATCCCCCGATCCCCAGAGGCATTGGATTGAGCCTGGTGCTCCATGTGGACGGTTCAGCCGCTCTGGTTGCGCATGAAGTCGGCCACTTGGGCGAAGAAAGGCTCGAGGAAGGCGCGCGCGATGGGTGGCACGGCCGATTCGTCCATGGCAGACCGCATGAGTTCCAGCCAGCGGTCGCGTTCGGCGGTACCGATCTGAAACGGGGCGTGGCGCATGCGAAGGCGTGGGTGGCCGCGTTGTTCGACATACGCATTCGAGGCCCCGAGCCGGAACAGGAGGAACTCGGCGAGGCGATCCTCAGCGCCTTGCCAGTCGTCGGGAGGATACATCGGTCCGATCAACTCGTCCTGACGCACCTTGCGGTAGAATGCCGCGACCATCGCGCGGATCCCGGCTTCGCCGCAGTGTTTGATTACATCCTGTTCGGTGGGCTGGAGCATGGCGGGGGGAACTTCGCCAGTCGGCAGGCCCGATGCAAACCCGGATTGCATCAAAGTTGTCATCACGATTCGAATTCAATGA
>CBFGOB010000434.1:0-2367 GCA_965650215.1 uncultured bacterium
GGATGATGGCGAAGTGGTCGGAGACTTTCTTGTCGTCGAAGACCCGGCGCGAGGAATGGAGCTGCGGGCCGTCCTTGCCTTTGCCCTTCAGCACGCGGGCGGCGTAGGGGGCGACGTCGAGGTCGCTGGCGGCGATTTCCGCCATCGTTTCGCGGACCTTGGAGGCGTAGTCTTCCGGCAGGTAGCGGGAATCCGTCCGCGGGTAGGTGACCACCTTGTGCTTTTCATAGAGCGCCTGGGCGATCTGCAGCGTGCCTTTGGCGGAGAATGGGGCCTCGCGCTGGAGGGTGGTGAGGTCGTAGAGCTGCGGCGCGATCTGGGTTTGTTTTTTCTTTTCCTCGCTGATGCTGCCGCTTTGGCCTTCGCAGCGTTGGCGGATCGAGTCAGCCTGGGCCTGGTCCCAGATCCGCTCCGGGCGTGAGTGCGGTTGTTCCGCATCCTTTTTCCATGCCTCGTCGATCCACTTTCCGAGGTATTCGCCGGCTTTCACGCCGAAGGTCGCGTGGACCTCGAAGTAGGGGCTAGGCTGGAAGGCTCGGATTTCCGCTTCGCGGTCGGCGAGGATCGCCAGTGTCGGGGTTTGGACGCGGCCGGCGGAGGTGATGTTGAAGCCGCCGTGGCGGGAATTGAAGCAGGTGAAGGCGCGGGTGGCGTTGAGGCCGACCAGCCAGTCGGATTCCGAGCGGCATTTGGCGGCGTCGGCGAGCGGCTGCATCTGTTCGGCGTCGCGGAGTTTCCCCCAGGCCTCGAGGATCGCGTTGTTGGTCATCGACTGCATCCAAAGCCGCCGGGTGGGCTTGTGGATTTTGCCGATGTCCATGATGTAGTGGAAGATCAGTTCGCCTTCGCGGCCGGCGTCGCAGGCGTTGACGATCAGGTCGACGTCCTTGCGGGCGGCGAGTTTGAGCACCTGCTTCAGCCGGGCCTCCGAGCTCGGGATCGGGTCGAGTTCGAAGCGTTCCGGGATGGCCGGCAGGACCTTGAAATTCCACGGGAGCTTCTTGCCATTCGGGCCCATCGGCATCCGCAGTTCGACCAGGTGGCCAACCGCCGAGGTGATGATCGCCGCGGCGTTTTCAAAGTAGGAATCCCGTCCGCTGCCCTTTTTTTCGAACTTGCCGAGGGGTTTGGCCAGGACCCGGCTGAGGTCGGTCATGACGCTGGGTTTCTCGGCAATGATCAGTGTTTTTCCCATGGCGGCAGTGTTCGTTGGAGCAGGTGAGGGATGAGGGACTAGACTCGCAGAAGGCGGTTTGGCAAGAGGATTGCGGATTATGGGCAGTGTTTGGGAATTGCGGCCATCGGCCGGATCAGTCCGGGAATGAACATGGAAAACCCCTTGATCATTTCGTAAATATGCGAAATATTACGGCATGAAAGTGGCGGGGCGTGACGTGCATCAGGTCGCGGATGTCTTCAAGTCCTTGGGTCATCCTGCGCGGGTGAAAATGGTCAAGGCCCTGGCAGGAGGGGAGAAGTGCGTGTGTGAGCTTGTGGAGGCTGCGGGTTTGGGATGGTCCACGGTTTCGCGTCATTTGGCGGTATTGCGTGAGGCGGGAGTGTTGAGGGACGAGAAGCGCGGCCAGCAGGTGATCTACCGGGTGGCCATGCCTTGCGTGAACCGTTTTCTGGATTGTCTGGAGCAGCCGGCGCGGTTTCCGGAGATGCATGGAGTTTGTGGCTGTTCGGATGAGGGGTCTTCAAGCTGATGAAACAGGAGCTCAAAATGTTCGCCTGGTTGTCCGCGATTTTCGCGGCAGTGTATTTTTTGCCGGTGGGCATGCCACGCTTTGACAAGGCGGTCTTCGAGGCGCTGGAGCTCACCAAGTGGTATGCGCGGGAGCATGTGATCTTGTGTCTGCTGCCGGCATTCTGGATTGCCGGGGCCATTGCCGCATTTTTCTCCAAGGCTTCGGTGATGAAATACCTCGGTCCGGGCGCGCCGAAGATGGCGTCGTATGGTGTGGCCTCGGTTTCGGGCACGATTCTGGCGGTCTGTTCCTGTACGGTGCTGCCCTTGTTTTCGGGGATTTACCGCATGGGGGCGGGATTGGGCCCGGCGACCGCATTTTTGTATTCGGGTCCGGCGATCAATGCCTTGGCGATCATTCTGACGGCCAAGATCCTGGGGTGGGAGATCGGCTTGGCGCGTGCGGTGGGAGCCGTGGCGTTTGCCTTGGGGATCGGCGCGATGATGGCCTGGTTGTTCCGTCGCGATGAGCAGGAAACGTCGAGGAAAGTGGTGGCAATGCCCGACGAGGAAGGCGGGCGGCCGCTGTGGCAGACGGCCACGTTTTTCGCGGTGCTGGTGGCGATTCTGGTCTTTGCGAACTGGGCAAAGCCCGCAGAAATGGTTGGCGCTTGGGC
>CBFGOB010000435.1:0-2338 GCA_965650215.1 uncultured bacterium
ATCTCGATGGTGCCGTGGTTGATGTGATCAAGCCGGTTGGCCATCGCCTTGTGGGCTTCCGACATGAAAATCGGGGCCTCCTCCTTCTTTTCCTCGAATTTTGAGGAATCCACACCCTTCACCGCTTTTTCCCCGCCGAGTTTGGCATCGAGTCCCTTCTCCCCTTCCCCTGCCTCACCGCGCGCCTTCTTGTTCTTCTTCCACTCCGGCTCGGCGCCTTGACCAAGGCTTTCCATGTATTTCAGGTCGGCATCCTCCATCCCGCCCTTGTCGAGAAAATCCTCCGCGCCGTCCTCGGCGAAGCGGACATCCGCCACTTCGTCACCGCGGGTCGCCTCCATGGCCTTGCGTTTGGCTTCGGTTTTGGCGCGCGCCGCCTCCATCTCCGCCGATTTGTCGGGCTGGATGCGATCGATGTGGGTGGACGTGTTGAGGCTGGCCAACACCAGGGAGAGAAGGACCGCAAGCAGTGCGGCCGGGCAGAACCAGCGGAATTGCCTGCGCCGCCAGGAGAGGAACCACAGCGCCGGCACAGCGAGCCAGAGCAGCACGCTGAGATATCCGTAGAAGCTGAAGAAATTCGCGTTCATTTTTTCGCTTTGGAAACCGCGTCGTCCCACTGGTTGAACGCGTAATACACCAGGTTGATGCCAAGGTTCATGGCCGCACTGCGCATTTCAGGAGTCACGTCGGTGTAGGCCTGCGACTTCCAGGCATCGTTCATGTCGCCCGGGTGGTAGAACACGCACCAGCGGCCCTCATGCTTCACGCCGAGCGCGCGGTTTCCACCGTGATGCCAAAGTGGAGGCGCACCGTCGGGAAAACCGAAGGGGAGTTGAAAGACCATCTCATCATCCGCGATGTCGACCAGCGGCTTGTCCGGGAACACCTGGCGCATGAAGTGGGTGAACGACTGGTGAAAGCGGGCGCTGCCGGCATCGGCGATCAGAAGCCCACCGTTGAGACAGTAGTCTCGCAGGATCTTGATGTCGGCGGTGCTTACGCGGCCCATGTCCGCATTGCCGGTGAGATACACAAAGGGTGGGAACCCGTCCTTCGGGTATTTCTTCAGCAATGCGATCGAATGGCTTTCGCCCTTGTTGGCGATCTTCTTGAACCCGGTGGCTTCAGCAAAGGCGCGGAGGAAATTGATATCCGCATCGGTATCATCCATGCCGTCGTCCCATCCCGCGCCCGAGTGCTCAAGGCGGATGAAGCGCACCTTGTAATCGTCCATCCCCTCGGGCCAACCACCCTTCGTCCCCCCACCCTTGCCGAGTTTTCCGGCTTTGGCATTGGACGCCATGTAGGTTGCCTGGGTTTGCTCCTCCATCTGCTGGTCGACAATGGTGTCGTCGAGGTCCGGGATATCGTAGAGGATCGCCGAGTTCGCACGCAGGGTGAGCTTCTGTTTCTTTTTCTTCTTCGGTTTGACCATCTTGACCACCGCGACAGCGGGTTCACCGCTGCCCTTGGGCACCTTGTAGGCCTCAACGCATCCACCCATGGTCATGATCCACGGAATGATGAAGAGAATCACAACATGGGTGAACACACTGCCGTAAAGGCTGAGGCGGTGCCTGCGGTCGCGCCCGTGGGTGCGCAGGTCTTCCAGCACGCGGTCACCAGGCATCGGCGTGCCTTCCTCACGGGTGAATGCGGCGTGAACCGAGCGGCTCTTGAGCATGACCTGGAGCCATGCCGCATAGGCGGCGGCAGCGAGCACAGGCCAGGTCACGGTCCACCACATGCTGATGACCGTGGCGTTGTTCTGCTCCTGTCCGTCGATCTTCACCTTGTCGGCGATGGCGGCGAAGCCAGTCTTCCACACCAGCCATGCGTAGAAGCCTGCGAGGAGGTAGGTCGCGTAGAGCGGGATGGTCAGCGCGTGCCGGCTGATGGCGTTGCGCAGGAACCCGGCCGAACCCGTGATGAGGCAGAGCACGGCGAGAACGCCGAAGCCTTGGAACACGGCCTTGAAAGCCGCGGTGGCATGCGTCTTCTGCATCAGGATCCCCAAATCGCCATTGCTGGACAGGAATGCATCCAGCGCGCCTGGAAGTTTCTGCCAAGCCAATGCCGCGAGCCCGGCCAGCATGATCACGGAAACACAAACCACCCTCGCCTTGAAGGCGGACGGCCGCGTCGGGATCTGATCGATCCATTCGACAGGCAAGGTGTCTGGTTTTTTGAATATCATGCGGGGATGGGCGCTGGTGGATCCCTCTGCGGGCGATGATCGGGCGGTTTATTTGAACAGGTCTTCCTTCTCCGTATCGAGAGTCGGAACAGCCGGGCCATCCTGCTTGATGTTGATCTGCTTTTCGAAGTCTGACTC
>CBFGOB010000436.1:0-2308 GCA_965650215.1 uncultured bacterium
CGCTGCTCGGCGGTGTAGTCGCCGGCCATGGTCAGGGCGGCCGCGAGTTCGGCGCTGGTGCGGTCGAGGATGCGGCGCGCCAGGAACGGGCTCTCCGCCATCAGCTTGCGCACCTGCGTGGCCGAGATGCGGCACACCTGCGACGGCGTGACCGCGACGATCGTGGCCGGGAAGGCGTCGGCCCTCCCAAGCCGGCGCCTCTCGGGGTGCCGGCTTTTTTGTCGGCGGGGCAGTTGGTTGTTAGATAAAGCGGAATGCGGCACGGCTTGAGGATGCCGGGACATCGGGGATTCGGGATCGGGGAAAGGGAACCATGGCAGGGTCGTTTTGACAGCATCCCTCTCGCCTGCTGCTCTTCCGGCGAGGGTGAGCTACCCGGGACGTCGTCACTTCCATGCGGCAGCGGGCGGTGCCGTGGATCGGAAAGTGGTGGCATCCGCGCTTGAAATTCCTATGCTTGCCCCATGCCCACTCCGCAGAAAGGTTACAAGGCGATCAACCACCGCGATGTCCAGTACCGCTGGATCATGCAAAACCGTCAGGGGGTCAACGAATTGCACATCTACGCCTCGGCGCCGGTCGATGGCCAGCGGCTGATCGCCGAGCTGCCGAAGGTGGTGAGCTGGGACATGGTCACCGAGGCGATCGACTTCGGCAATGCCAACGGCTGGAGGCCCAACGACAAGGCCCCGCCGCTGCGCTGCAAGCGCGTGCGCAAAGGCTTTGAATTGACGGATTGAAGGAATTTGAACCACCGATGCACACAGATGGACGCGGATCAGAATTGAGATTGGATATGGAGTGATCCAATGCGCCAGAATCCTGGTTCAATCACTCTTCAATCTGCGTTCATCTGTGTGCATCTGCGGTTGATTTTCTTCCTTCAGGACTTTTAGCAAGCAATGGCCTTGCTCGCTTCCTTTTGCTCCTTCCGCAGCAGGCTGCGGACCGAGCGGTAGCGGGCCTTGCCGGCGAGGTATTGCTCGAGGGAGTTGCGGCTGCGGCGGTCGAGGCAGGAAACCAGCGGTTGATCCACCGTCGGAATGGCGGCGAGGGCCGAGCGCACCGCGAGGTCCCAGTGGCGGTAGTGTGCCCAGCCGTCGTCGGAGCGGATCCTGCCGCGGCAGGCATGGTGGCCGCAGCAGCAGTCCATTTCCCACTCGAGGTTGAACAAGCCGTATTCGTCGGTGACCTCCTCGCCCGGCGCGATGTCGCGCAGGGCGACCTCAAAGCCCCAGGCCGTGCTCATCGTGTTCGGATTGCAGGAATGGTTCACATACTTGCCCGCGTCCCAGCTGAGGATGCGGTTGCCGCGGGCGTCGATGTAGGAATACTTTTCCGCCAGTTCGCGGCTGACCGGGTCGAGTTTCCGGTATTGCTTCGGGGTGATCTCGATGTCGAGCGGATCCTGGACATAGACCAGCGAGCCTTTCGGGATGTGCCGGCTGGCGAAGACGCCATATCCGACCTGCGGGTTGACGAGCCGGAGCTCGGTCGACGGGTGAATCATGGGAAACCGATCGTGACCCGGTGGATGTGGCGGCGGGCCAAGGGTTTCCATAACCCTCCTTCACGACCTCCGCCACAATGCCGTTGCTTCAGGCATCTACCTGTTTTCCGCGCGCTGTCAAGAAAGCGCAATCAGGCCCGGGGGCGGAAAGCCGGGATGGGCGATGCCGCAATGCCGCGTTCCTGCCCGCGCTTTCCCGGGCATGCCCGCCATTCATCGATGGCGGAAGGAGCTGGGTGAGCTGTTGAAGTGGCGGCGGAAGACGCTGGAAAAGTAGGCGCCGGTCGTGAATCCGCACCTCATCGCGATCTCGGTGATGGACAGCCGCGGGTCTCCTAACAGCTTGCGCGCCTTCTCCACGCGCTGGCGCTGCAGGTATTCCATCGGCGACAGGTTGGTGAGTTTGCGGCAGTAGTGGGCGAAGCGGGTGCGGGCGAGCCCGGACTTCTCGGCCATCAGGTCCAGGGTCCATGGTTCGTGCAGTTCCGCGTTCATGCGCTTGAGAAACATCGACACGCTGCGCTCTCCAAGGGTCAGCGAGGCCTGGCGCGGCGGCTTCTGTGCGCGCAACAGCTCCAGCAGGCAGACAAAGATCTCGTTGACCAGCAGGGTCAGCCGCGACACCGGCAGGGTGCCGGAGCGGGATGAGACGAGCAGCTGGCCGATCTCGGCAAAGCAGCGGCCGATTTCCGGCGTGCCGGGCCACACCGGTTGTTCGTTTTCCCGCAGCAGGCCGGTGAGCTCGCGGAGGTCCGCGGGCGAGAGCACCAGCCACGGCGGCCATTTCCAGCTTTGGTG
>CBFGOB010000437.1:0-2298 GCA_965650215.1 uncultured bacterium
GACCTGCCCCAGCAGGCCGGGCGCGTTGTCTCCCGGGCTGAAGCCATACATGTTTGAGTATCCCCGCACCCCTTTTTGCACGCTGTGGATGTGCATGATGCAGGTCGAGCGGTCTGTGCCAGCCTTCCATGCCCTGGAAGCAATGAACAGGATCGATATCAAGGACAACAGCACCAGGATCACGACGGTGAGCTCAAGCAGGGTCATGCCCGGCTCGGGACGGCGGTGTGGGTTCGGGGTGATCGGTAGACGGCGCATGGCAAAACCGTTCTCATGATTTCACAATGGAGCCTAAAATTCAACGGGCAAGTCCCTTGGGGCCCTACGTGATCAGGGGGGGTGTTTGGAGTTGCATTCCATTCATGAGGTGCATGCCGCTCAGTCGGTGGCGGCGGGCTTGGGGGATTGCGACTCGTGGCGGGAGAACAGCGATTGGAGGGTTTTCGCCGCATTGGCATCGATTTTTCCGAGCCTCAGGAGGCTGCTGCGGTTGAGGAATTCCCGGCTGCGCCCGGCTTGGCCGATGAGGTCGATTTCGAGCAGGATTTTCGGGCCGTCGGCGGTGTTGACGATGGGATAGAGGGGAAAGGACGGTTTGTCGCCGAGGTCGGATCGCAGCCCTGCTGCCGACCATCCTTGGTCGCTGAGGAAGTGGTGATAGCGGGGGGCTGACCGGCCTTTGAGCGCGCTGCTGAATTCGTATCCCAGGTTGCGCAGCAGCAAGGTCGGGCTGTCGGCGGCCTTGAGCCGGGCACAGCATCCGATTGCCGCGGCGATGTCACCATCGCGGATCGACTTGATCCAACGCTCCATCAGGTCGCGGCAAGCACCTTCCTCCGGGGCACCGGAGATCGGGATGGGATCCACGACCGGGCAGTGCCGGATCAGGTGGTCGCGCCAATCCGTTTGCCATTTCCGGCGTTGCTCTTCGACCCAGTCCTTGAAGGTTTCCAGCATTGCGGCGGACGCATTTGCCTCCCAGAGCCATCCGCCGGACGAGGATTTCAGATAGAGAGTGACCGGATCGAAGCGGTCGGGCTTTCTCACCGAGAACACCTGGCCGCATGCCGCCGCCCGGTCCCCGCGCGTGAGGCTCTCGAGCGGAAGCAGTTGGTTCAAGGACCACAGGTTGAAGTCGGCGTTGAGTCCGTGAAGCTTGCTCCAGACTTGCGCGGCGTGGAGGATGGCCAGGCGGCCCTGCTCCGGATCGGGATCGATATGCACCCACCGGATCAGCTGGCCCAACTGGCCCTCTTGAAGTGTGCGGATGAGTCCATCGACCGCTTCATTCGCGTCGGCCACCCGGTGGGCGGGGTGGAGCTTGCGGGTTTCCTCCGCAAAGCGGTCCAGCAGGTCCCGGTCGAGGTTCTCGTCGGCGACCGCGTATTCGCCCTCATGGGCTTGCCACAGAAAATCGGGGATCCGGATTTGCCAGCACCCCTCTTCCGACTTGGCGAGGTTGAGGTGGACCAGCTGGATTTTGGCGAGTCCCCTGGAGTCGATGGGGCCGGCTTCGGTGTCGAGACAGGCGTAGGTGGCGAGCACCTCCTGCTCGTCTTCTTCCATCAGGACCCGGACCCGCAGCACGTTGGGTGACATCAGCAAGCGCCAAGGGGAGCTGGGGTGGTCCTGCCCGGTCGCCAGTTCGACGCTGCTTGCCTGTTGGGCCCAATCCTCCGGCAGCGGGCTTGAAAGCCCGCCGATGAGGCCGAGGATTTCATGTTCGCGCCGCGCGGCGCAGGCTGCAAGAAAGCGTTCGATCAGGGCTGAAGGGGTGGATTGCTTCAGTTCTTCGCGCCGGATGTCCTTGGAGATGCGCTCCTGCATGCGCTGGACCGAGTCGCGCTGCAGTCTGGCGAGGTCATGCACCTGTTGTTCCAGCATCCAGCGTTCGAGATCCTCGATTTGCCTGCGGACCTCCTTGCGATAGCCGATGCCGCAGTTTTCGAATGAAGCCGGAACCGGTGCCGGCAACCATCGATTGCCCCGCCGGATCATGGCTACGGAGAACACCCGCATGTGGCTCGGGTCATAGCCGTCCTCTTTCCAGACCAGGACCGCAGCCAGGTCGCCGTCGGTTTTCACTTGCCCGACACGCAGCGGTTTTTGGCCCAGGTCGTTGACCATGCGCCTGAGGCGGCGTGTGATCTGTTCGATTTTTTCTGGGCTTGCAGCCGCGGAGATTGCGGTGTCCCCATCGGGCCGGAGATCGATGTTTCCATGGCGGACCGCATCCAGGAACCGCAGCGCGGCCTCGCCCGGCGTCGCCTCACCCAGCGCGGTGGGCGAGGCCAGGGC
>CBFGOB010000438.1:0-2296 GCA_965650215.1 uncultured bacterium
GGCAATCCCCGCAATCGCCAATGGGACTCCCAAGGGTGCGAGTTCGAACATCGTCAGCGGCTCGAGCTTGAGCTCGCGCAGCGCACCGCTGACCAGCAGGTTGGTGGAAGTGCCGATGAGGGTGCAGCAACCGCCCAGAATCGAGGCGTAGGACAAGGGCATCAGCAGGCGCGAGGCGGCAATGTTCTTGGAGCGGGCGAAGCCGAGCGTGACCGGCAGGAGGATGGCCACAATCGCCGTGTTGTTCATCCAGGCGCTGAAGAAGGCCGCCACGCAGGAAAACGCGAAAATCGCCCAGCGGGCATTGCTCGGCAGACGGTTGCGCAACAGCGAGCCGATCTGCTCGACCGCACCGGATTTTTCCAGCGACCCCCCGATGATGAACAGGGCGGCAATCGTCAGCGGTGCCTCGTTCTTGAACACCTGGGTCATGTCCGACGGGCTGACCAGGCCAAGCGCCACCACCAGGCAAAGAATCGACAGGGCCAACACATCCGGCGATGCCCATTCGCGGATGAACGCAACGAGCGTGATCAGGATCACGATCAGGGTGAGGGCGATTTCCAGGGTCATCGGGTGGGGTTTTGCGCCCGGCAAAGGGCCCGGCGTCCATGCACGGTCTTACCGCCCTTGGCAAGGGTGGAGTCCGAAATCCCGAGCCCTGCGGCCTTGCATCCGCCGCTGGCAAAACCATTCTCAGCCATGGCCCGTCCATGGATCTCGTGCAATCTGGCGGTTTCCGCCGACGGAAAAATCTCCTCAGCCGGTCATCGGCCCTCGACGTGGACCTCCGCCCGGGACCACGAGCGGCTGCTGACCCTGCGCCGACCCGCCCAGGCCCTGCTGGTCGGCCGCGGCACCCTTGAAACGGACCAGATGACCCTGATCGTCCCCGGCAATGCCCTCCAGCCCCTGCGCTGCATCGTCTCGCGCCACGGCAAGCTCTCACCAAGCCATCCGGTTTTCCAACGGGCAGGCGGCGAAATCCACCTGCTGGTCACCGAGACTCCCGAGCTTCAGGAACCGATTGCCGCCACGATCCACCAGGATACCCTGGAGGGCTTTCTCCAAACCCTGCATGCCGCCTATCACGTCCGACACCTGCACTGCGAAGGTGGCGGACAATTGATCCGCTCGCTGGCGGAAATCGATGCCATCGACGAATTCCACCTCACCCTTGCCGGCCATACTCTGCTCGGTGGTTACCGATCCCCGACGGCCAGCGGCCTGCCCGGGGATTTTCTATCCGCCTCCCGGACCTTTGAGCTCAGCCACTTCGAGCCGGTTGCGGACACCGGTGAATGCTTTCTGAGCTACCGCAGGGTCGGATCCACCAGCCCTGCCGATGAACTTGGAATGAAGATTTCCCCACCCGGTACGGGTTCTGGTGTTCCTCAGTGAGCAGCGCCGTCGTGGCCCTTTCCGGGCTCAGCGTGGTGGGCACCGTGCTCATGCAACTGCCGCGTGCCGTTCGGGCCATCGAATTCATGGCGCTCACAGGAAACCCCGGCAAAGGCAGCGGCAAGGATCAGCAGGAGGAAACGTTTCATCGCCGCGCTACATAGCCGCTCCAAGCGGAAACGCAACCCCCAAGCGCTCAAAACCCCAGCAACGCGGAATTCCCGGACTTTTCATCCCCGCTTCATCCGCCGTTCACATGCAAGCGGGACGCTGCGGCCATGTCCACGATCCACCCACTCCTGGGAGCGATGCTCATCAGCTCCACCACCCTCCTGCAGGCGCAGCACCTCGAAAACGCCGAAGTCCGCCTCTCCTATGCCGAGTTCAAAACCTTGCTGCAACAGGCAAATCCACCCGCACCCCAAACCGCGCCCAAGGCCTTGCCCAAACCGACTCTGGTGGCGGCGCGGCTCAGCTTCGAAATGGATGGCCCGCAGCCGGTCCTCGTCGGCCAGTTCCGGGTCACCAGCTTCAGCGACGACATCGCCAGCACCCCGCTGATCCTCGGCAAGGTCACCGTCGAGCACCAGGAACCGGCGGCCGCCACGGTGGTCATGGAACAGCAAGCGATCAGCCTGATCACCCGCGAAGCCGGCGCCCATGCCCTCAAGCTGCGCCTGCTTCCCCAAAGCAGCGGTCAAGACTGCCAGTTCGACATCCCGCCCTGCCCGTCCGCGATCCTCGAAATCGGCACCCTGCCCAAAGACCACTCGGTGGTACTGCTGCACGGCGCCCAGGAAATCCCGCTCAAGGCCGGCCAATCCTTCCCACTCACCAGCGGGCAAGGGCCAAGCACCCTCCGCGTGCTCGACAGCCAGCAAACCGCCGCCGCCAC
>CBFGOB010000439.1:0-2291 GCA_965650215.1 uncultured bacterium
CCAGCGGCGCTCATCCCTCTTGCGGGATGAGATATCCCGCCTGCGGCGGAGCGGCTTTCAACCGCGATCGTCCGACGCTCATCGAGCGACGCTACATTTCCTCATCCCTGATAACCGGCGGCATCGCGCACCCCCCGGCCTTGATCTTCACACAAAATTCATGATTCCGGTATATCCAATCCCGGCACATCGTGTAGTCTGGGACCCATGCAATTGTTTAGGTGGATCGGACGGGTTTGGGCGTTTTTCTTCGGTCGCTTTTGCTGGTCCCCCCCGCCGTGGGCGGCATGGATTTTCGGCTGTTTCGCCAGTGTCATGCTCTGCATGAAGTCCCGCCCGCGCCAAAGCGCGGTCACGGCCGCCGTGGTCGCCATCCTCGCCTTCGGCTCATGGCAGGGCTGGCGCTGGTGGCAAAGCCACAAACCGCGCGAACTCAGCCACAACGTGACCCGGGCGGTCACGGTCAGCATTTCCCGCGCGCCCACGGCGATTCCATTGGGCGCACCGGATGAATCGCTCGGGATACCACCCCTGGAAATTTCCTTCTCCGGCGCCCCGGTGGCCCCCTTGGAAAAGATCGGCAAGTCCGCCGACGATGCCGTCCGCCTCGAACCGGCCACCGCCGGCAAGTGGCTTTGGAGCAACGGATCCACCCTGCGCTTCGAGCCCACCGCGCATTGGCCGGCGAACACCAAACTCACCGCCATCCTCCACCCGGAGGGGCTGGCCAAGGACCTGAAACTCGACACCGAAACCGTCAGCGTCACAACCCCGCCGCTACGGGTCCAGTTCCACGACTTCGCCTTTTACAACAGCCCTCAGGACCCCGCGGTCTATCAGGTGGTTGGCACGCTGAAATCCAGCCATCCCCTGCGCGTCGAGGAACTCCAGGAACGGCTCCGGATGGAAGTGGTCGGCGGCACCCCGGTCTTCAGCCCCGGCAGCCCGCTGTTCACCGTGAAGACCGATCCCTCCTCATCGCGGACCTTTCACATCCGCAGCCGCCAGATCCTGGTCCCGGACAAGGAGGACTGGGTCAAACTCACCGCACCCAAGGGCTTGGCCACACCGCTGGGTGGCGGGGCACTCGCCGCCGAGGCATCGGTCAAAACCCGGGTGCCGGACAAATTCAGCGGCCTCAAGATCACGGACATCGAAACGAAGATCATCCGCACCGACGATGGCGAGCCGCAGCAGTTCCTGTTCATCAACACCAACCTCGACATCGACAGTGCGGAGATTGCCAGCCGTATCCACCTGTGGTGGAGCCTGCGCCATTGGCACGACTCCGACGGCAAGCTCAACTTCGACGCGCGGGTCGCCGAAGCGACCCCGGTCGAGCTGACGCCGGTCGAAAGCGAAGCCCCGATCAGCAAGCGGCACAGCTTCCGTTTCACCGAAGCCCGCACCCAGGGGCAAATGCTGCTGCGCATCGGCAAGGGTGCCCGCTCACCGGGTGGCTTTGAAATCGACAGCCTCCACGAGCGCACGCTTTCCGTCCCGCCGTTCCCGAAGGAATCCCGCATCCTCGGCAAGGGCAACGTGCTCGCCCTCGACGGCGAGCGCAAACTCGTCGTCCAGTCGCGCGGGATCAAGCACCTGCGCGTGACCTTGAGCCGTGTGCCGGATTCCCAATTCCAGCACCTCGTCGCTCTCACCGGATCGAGCAGTTTCGGCAACCCGAGCTTCGACTACGGATTTTCGGAAGCGAACATGGTCCAGCGCTGGAGCAAGGTGGTCGCCGTGCCGCTCACCAACGACTGGGAGGCGATCCGCTCGGTCATCGACCTCGCCGAAGCACCACCGCTCGCGAAACCCGATCCGCTGGTCGGCGGCCGCGGCGTGTTTTTCGTCAGCGTCGAGCCGGTCGAGGCGGACCGTCCGCCGACTCCGTCCACCGACATCTACTCGCGCATCGAGAGTCCCGACGCCTATGAATATCATGAGCCCGGCCATTGGATCTGGTATGACGACGATAACCGCAACGAACCCAAGGACGGCTGGTCGCGTTCCGAAGGGAAATCCGACCGGCGATTTGTGATGGTCACCGACCTCGGCCTGCTGCTCAAGGTCGGCGCGGACGGGTCGCGCGATGTGTTCGTGATGTCCCTCGGCACGGGCAAACCGCTCGGCCAGGTCGAGATCCGCGCCTTGGCGCGCAACGGCTCGATCCTCGAAAGCACCCGCAGCGATGCCATGGGGCGGGCGAGGATTTCCAGCTTGGAGAAATTTAACGGCGAACAATTGCCGGTGGCGATACTCGCGGGAGACCGTAACGTAACGGGCGGCAG
>CBFGOB010000440.1:0-2288 GCA_965650215.1 uncultured bacterium
GGTGAGACGATGGATCAGGTCGTGGATTTCCAAAAGCTGAGCACGCAGATTTCTCGCGACGGCCAGTGGGTCACGAGTTCCAGCGTGTTTGTCAAAACCCGCGGCCGCAGCGTCCTGCGCATGCGCCTGCCCGAAGGGGTGGTGCTGTGGGAAGCCAAGGTCAATGGCGAAGCGGTCAACGCCCGTGCCGACGGCAAGGATACCTTGGTGCCGTTGAGCTCGGTGACGGATCCCGCGAAGGCGATCGAGATCGCGCTGATGTATGGAGCGAAGGCGAAATCATCCCGCAAAGCCTCGTTGGTTGCGCCGGTGTTCGATGTGCCGGTGGTGATCGGTGAGTGGACGGTGACCGGCGACGAAGGCCGGCAGTTGGTCCCGCGCGGGGGTACGGCCAACCTGATTGGACCGGTGCTGGCCGAGACCGGCTGGCAGTGGCTGAAGGAGCACTCGAACAAGGGGATTTGGCTGCTGGTCCTCGGGCTGCTGGCCATGGGTCTGCGGTCCGTCGGAGATAGCCGCGCCTTGATGGTTTCCTGCATGGTGGTTACGGTGCTGTTTCTGGTCAGTGCTTTGGTGTTCTCGTTCGTGGCTGCAGCCGACTCGGGCGGATCTTCGCAGGTCCTGGAATACACCGCCCCGGTGGTGAGCGCGAATCAGGCGATCACGATCGAGGTTGAAAATGTCGCCCCGTGGTGGGCGCGCACCGGTTGGTCGGTGTGGTTCGGGTTTGCCGTCGGCCTAGGGCTTGCGCTGCGGGGGCTGATCCTCGGCGGCGATCGACTGTGGACCGGTTGCGGCATCGCTCTGGTGGTCGCCTCGTTCCTGTCGATCCACGGCGGTGCCGGATGGTTCTTCCTGGTGCTGGCGATCGCTGCTGGTTTTTGGGGCTTTCCGCTGGCGGGATCGATCGTCCGCGCCTGCCGGTCGGCGAAGGTTGCCGCAGCGGCCTTGATCCTCGGTTTTGTCGGTCTCGGGTTTTCCCACGCGCGGGCCGAGGAAGTGGAAGAGCCGCTCAAGCCCGCCGAATCGATGATCCACGATTGGGACATCCGCGAAAACCGTCTCTACGGCAGCGTCGAGCTCAGCGTGAGCGCTGCGGTCGGCGACCGCTATCTGCTCTTGGAAGCACCTGCAGTGATCAGTGCCTTCGAGGGTGAGGGGCTGAAAGTGGTAAAGGGACGGTTCAAGGATCAGAACGTCTATTGGCTCGAGGCGATGCAAGGCGGGCGCTTGAAAGGCAAGGCGCAGTTCCAGATGCCGGTGGCCGATCCTGCCAAGGGATGGAAGATGCCCGGCGGCCCCTCGGCGGTGCGCCGGGTGACGCTGCGCATGGACCAGGGTGGATGGGAATTTGTCAGCACGGCGGCCGCAAAGATCCAGCCACTCGATGGATTGAGGCCGAATCAAAGCGGTGCGCTCATGGCCTTGAGCCCGATGGACGAGGTGGTGATCCAGGCGCGCACCCTGCAGCGTGACGTGAGCACCGAGCAGACGCGCTACTACGCCGAGGTGGCCAACCTGTTTGTTCCCGGCCCGGGAGTGGTGAATGGCAAGCATCGGGTGTCGATCCGTCCTGCCCAAGGCCAGCTGGCGTCGTTCGTGATGACGGTGCCTGCAGGATTCACGGTGAGCGATGTCGTCGAAGGCCCGGTGGGCAATTGGCGTTTTGATCCGAAGACGAACGAACTCCGGGTCACGATCGAGCCGGCGCAGATCAGGGCCTTCCAATTCACGGTCGAAACCCAACGCAGTGCCGGCGACTTGCCGATGGACCTCAGCCTTCAGCCGCTGCGGGTCAAGGGATCGGCGGGTGAGGTCGGGCTGATCGGTCTGGCCTTTGGCGACGAAGTCCAGCCGGAAGGCGTGAAGGCCGGAGTTTTGCCGA
This sequence comes from uncultured bacterium, assembly GCA_965650215.1. Lineage (GTDB taxonomy): Bacteria > Verrucomicrobiota > Verrucomicrobiia > Verrucomicrobiales > Akkermansiaceae > Luteolibacter. Next base: position 1,886 of record CBFGOB010000440.1, read on the forward strand.
AAGTGAATCCCGAGGATTTCGATGCGGCGCTGCTTCCGGTCAACACCAACAAGGAAGCGCTGGCGGTCCTGCTGCATGCGTTCCGCTACGGTGCCGACCAGGCGGAGGTCTCGCTGCGGGTGAATGCGGTCGCGCCTGAAATTCGTTCGCATCTCTGGCAGCTCGTCTCGCTCGGCGAAGACCGCCTGGTGGTGACGGGCGATCTCGAAGTCCAGATCACGCGTGCCGGGGTGTTCCAGATCCAGCTGGAGGTGCCCGAGGGCCTTGAGGTTGAAACCGCGACCGGCGACGGGTTGAGCCATTGGACGCAGCAACAGAACGGCGACAAGCGCACGGTCGTGCTGCATTTGGGCAGCAAGACGATCGGCAGCCGCAACTTCAGCCTCACCCTCACCGGTGGGGA
>CBFGOB010000441.1:0-2258 GCA_965650215.1 uncultured bacterium
CGAAAAACACCGCACGCCTCAGGGCGGTGGCACGCTTGGACGGAAACGACGCCATCGCGTCATGAATGGGTGGAGAAGCCTGCATCGTCAGTCGAAGAGCATGAACCAGATCGCGGACACCACGATGAAGATCGAGATTCCCGCGAAGATGAGCCGCACGATCGGTTTGCGCTCCATCGTATCCCACCACTGCGCCGCACCACTGCCGATCGCGTTGAACTCCAGCGGCTTCGGCACCATGGTCAACGACGCGAATTGCGGGCCTGCGGCAAGGTAGGATTTCCTCATCGCATCGACGAATGCCGGCGGCCACGGCTGGGGCGTGAGGAAGACCCCCTGCCACTTGTCCGGCATGCCGGCGAGCAGCAAGGCAAGACGCCCACGGGCCGCGAGGCGGCGGTTTTCAAGCGGAACATCCAGCAGGTCCTGGGTCCAGTCGGCGACTTCGCTCAGGGTTTCCTCCATGGCAAGCAGGCGAGCAGGCTTGTCGGGCTCATGCGCGCGGCGCGCGGAGGCACGCCACAGGATGCTGCGGACGAGCTCCGCAACCAACAGGCGGTTGCGCAGACGCAGGGCCTGGAAATACGCCTCAACCGCGGCGTAGGCTTCTTCCCATTCCTTCAGTTCCTCTTCGTTGAGTGGCCGCAGACTGCCTAGGGAATGACGCGATAAATCCATGTCTCGGTAAGAAAGTCTTCACCTCGCTTGAGAAAACAACGCAGCTCGACGGGGCCGATCTCCGCCAGTTTGCTGTTTTCGGCCGACGGAGCAATCTGGAACGAAACGCGCCAGCGCTTGTCGGGAAGTTGCTGCAAGTTGACCCCCTGGATCCTGATCTTCGCCCCTTGGTCGCCGAGTGCTTCGACCACCGCTTCCAGCCCGCCTGCCTCCTGTTCCTCCAAGGCGGGCCCGGCAAATTCGACCATCACCGTCCGTTGTTCGGGCTGCCAGTCATGCAAGCCGGTTCGCGTCGCAACGACATAACCGCCAGCCTGTGAGGGATCGGCATCCTTGGTCCAATGCTGACGGTAGGCAAACTCGATCCGATCGCCTGCCTTCGGGCTGTTGGCAGGCTCCCACATGGCCACGATGTTATCCATCAGCTCGTTGGTGGTCGGGATTTCCATGAGCACCACGCGGCCTGCACCCCAGTCGGATGTGGGTTCGATCCAAAGGGACGGGCGCTGGTGGTAAGCCGCCTCACCATCTTCATAAGTCGTGAACTGGCGGTCCCGCTGCAGCAGGCCGAAGCCCACGCACTTGTTCATGCTGAGAAAGCTCGACTCGAGTTTGCCGGAATCATTGCTGAGCGGCCGCCAAAGGCGAATCCCGGATGCCATCCGAACCGCCAGGCCGTCGGAATCGTGCACTTCGGGGCGGAAGTCGTCGAAGCGCCGCCGTGAGTTTTCACCGAACCAATACATGCTCGACATCGGTGCGATGCCCAAACGCTTCACCTCCCGGCGCATGAAGATCACGGCTTTGACATCCACGACCGTGTGGTTGCCGGGATGGATCTTGAATGCGTATGCACCCGCACAGGAGGGTCCGTCCAACAGCGCGTATACCCGTGCCTGGGTGTCCCCTTCCACCGGCTTGCGCAACCAGAACTCACGGAAACTGGGAAACTCCTCGGCGACACCTTCCAGGCCGGTGTCCACCGCCACGCCTCGTGCGGAAAGCCCATAGTGCTGATTCCGGCCAAGTGCACGCCAGTAACTGGCCCCTTGGAACACGATCAGCTCATCATGGTATTTCGGATCGTTGAGCGGGTAATGCAGGCGGAAGCCCGCGAAACCGCCATCCGGAGGCAGGTCGCCGTGCTCGCGGATCAGCGGGCCGTAGTCGAAATACGCTTCGGACAGCCGGATTTGCTGCTGATGGCTGCGGGTGAACTCGTTGAGCGTCACCGGTTCCTTGAAGAGGTAGCCCGGGTGGAAAAACATCGCGCGGAACGGGAGATTGCCGTCCATCCACAAGGCCTGGTTCGGATTGAAGCGGATGTCGCGATACTGGTCGTAACTCAGGTTTTTCATCCACTTCGGCAAGCGCTCCGGATCAGGTGCCTGATAGGGACGCGTGGCAAGATCGCGTGCCCGGCTTTGGATCGTGTCGAACCCGACATCCTCGCGTTCCCAAGTCTGGGAGTGCAAGGTCGCGGTCGAGACAAGGATGAGGAACAGAAGGGAGCGCTTGGCCACGGGATTTCATAGGCTGCCAGAGTGGCGGGCGTCAAGGATCGGCCGCACCGATTGCAA
>CBFGOB010000442.1:0-2250 GCA_965650215.1 uncultured bacterium
TGTATCCACAAATTATTCACAATACAATATATTGTGGTTTATGGAATGCATCTACAATGTAAACAAAAGCAAAAATATAGGGGTTTGTCCGAGGGGCGGACCGGGGCCGAATCTGGATATTGGGGTCCCAAAAAAAATCATCTGTTAGATTTCAGCGGGGCGGGGAAAGGAATTTGAAAAAATTCTTAAGTTTTCCGTAATGCCAAGAGGTCATAGGGATTGTCGGCGGCGATTTTGAGCGGGCTGCAGCGTGTAAAATTTTACATGGCTGGTGGCAGGGGCGGTGGGGCTGTCAAAATACGCGCAGGACCGATGAATGGGCCTCATGGGCCGGGCTGGCGGGATGCCCTGACGGTCATGGGCGAGGAGCGCTTCGGGGTTCCGAAAGCTCGGTTTGCAGGAGTGGGAATGTGCGGTTCCGGTGGCGTCCCGCGTTCCATCCCCTTTGGGCGGACCGCCCGGAAAGCGGTTCCTGCCTCATCCTTCTGATCCGTGGGAATGCCCTGAGTCAGTCACCATGGACTCGCCCAACAGCTGCACGTTTTCGAAAAAAGACCCTAGAAGCCATCTCATCAACCCTGCACGGGCTTGTTTGGGATTTTTAGGTAGGAATTGGAATCAGCGGCTGCACCTTGGTTGCAGGCAAGCCCATCCAGTGTTGATGAGATGACTTCTAGAATTTCCAGTGCGGCTGGTCGAGATCGCGGAGGCAGGCGGAAAGCAACTGGATGCAGTCCTCGAGGTCCTTCTTGTGGCAGGATTCGATGCTTTGGTGGATGTGGCGCGTGGGCACGGAGATGGCTCCGGTGATGGATCCGCCGGCGACCATGCGTTGCAGGTTGGCGGTATCGGTGCCTCCGGCGGCGAGGATTTCGGGTTGCCACTTGATCTTGTGTTTCCGGGCGGTGGCTTTCATGAATCCGATCATGCGGTAGTCGCAGATCACGGAGGAATCCATGAGCTTGATGGCGGCACCGAGTCCGAGGGCCGTGCAGCGTTCCTGGGGCGTCGAGCCGGGGATGTCGTAGGCGATGGTGGTGTCGAGGCCGAAGCTGAAGTCCGCTTGGATCTGGATCGCCGATGCCTGGGCACCACGGAGGCCGACTTCCTCCTGCACGGTGAAGACGGCGTGGAAATCGTAAGCGGGTTTGGTGCGGCGTTTTTTCAAATCGCGCAGGGTTTCGATCAGGAGGAAAACCGAGGCACGGTTGTCAAGAGACTTGGCGTTGATGCAATCGCCGAGTTCCATGAGGGGCGAGTGGCGGGTGATGAAGTCGCCCACGGCCACGAGTTTCCCGAGGGACTTGGCGTTCATGCCGGTGTCGATGAAATAGTCACTGATTTTCGGATGTTTGGTGCGCTCGTCGGCCGACATGATGTGGATCGGTTTCGAGCCCATGACGCCGAACACGTCCTTGCGGCCGTGGATGATCACGCGCTGGGCGGTGAGGGTTTTCGGATCGAAGCCGCCGACGGGATTGAAGCGGACAAAGCCCTTGTCGTCGATGTGGGTGACGATGAAGCCGATTTCGTCCATGTGGGCTGCAGCCATGCATTTCTTTTGCGATGAGCGGCCCTTTTTGAGGGCGATGACGTTGCCGATGCTGTCGGTGCGGATGTCGTCGGCGAGCCCTTGAAGTTCGCGGATCACGAGTTCACGGATCATTTTTTCATAGCCTGGGGCACCGGGAGCTTCGCAGATGCGGGCGAGGAGGGGGATGTTGATGGGCATGGCGGGGTCAAGTTAGCCCATGCGGTCACGCTGACGAGCGGTAAATGGCGCGGGTTTGCGCTTGGCGGGGGGCGAAGCCGGTCTAGATTCGGCGCATGAAAGGAAAACTCATCGTTGATTTGGCCTGTTTGCCCGAGGAGGGCCGATCCATGGCGGGCGAGCTGCCCGAAACGATTTTCGATCTACCGGAAGGGGATGCCAGGGCGGTGGGGCCTCTGAGCTACGACCTGTGGGTCCAGCGCTTCGGTTCCGAGCTGCTGCTGACCGGAACCTTGTCCGCGCCCTTTGAATTCACCTGTGTCCGGACCCTGCACCCGTTCACCCAGACCATCCGGCTCAATGGGGCGGCAGTGGCGGTGGAGATCGCCAATGAGGGGGAAATTGACGTGACCGAGGCCCTCCGGGAGGAGGTTTTGATCCATTTTCCGATCGATCCGGTCTGCGAGGAGGGAGATGTGCCCCAGAAATGCGAAATCGACCCCCGATATTTATCAGTGGACAAACCCTCAGGGGATGGG
>CBFGOB010000443.1:0-2243 GCA_965650215.1 uncultured bacterium
CAGGATCGTCGGTTGAAATCACCATGCCCTTGTCCACCGGATCGGGATCGAGGAACAGGCCTGGAAGGCCTCAATCCCTTATCAGCACCAGATCCTTGAACTGCACGGTCATCGGCTTGCCCTGATGCAGTTGCAGGGCAATGAGGCCTGACTTCGCGGCAACCGCCGTCTCGTCGGTGACATGCACGGTCAGCTTGCCGTTGATGAAATGCTGCAGGACCCTGCCCTTGGCAATGATGACGTAGTCGTTCCATTCCGCCGGCTTGATCGCCGCCTGGATCTCGTCCGACGGCAGGGTTTCACCCACCACCTCGATGACAGGCTTTTTCGGATCCGCGCCGTCCTTGATCACAACCTTCTGCCCGCGCTTCGCCAGAATGCCGCGGCCTTTTTCCTCATAGAGGATCCCGCTGTAATTCTTGCCGCATTCCATGTCCGCCTGGTAGCCGGCGATCACGGAATAGGAAGGATCCACCAGCTTGCTGCGATACTGCACGCCGGAATTCCCATACCCTTCCCCTTTGCCCTCGGCATCGAGCAGCTTGTACTTGAACCGCAGTTCGAAATCCGCCGCCTCTCCGTCCCAGATCAGAAACGTGTTCTGCTTCGCCGGGTGCTCGGCGGTCGTGCGTCCGGTGATCGCCCCGTCCTCGACCGACCAGAACCCGCGTTGGCCACTCCAACCCGTCAGGTCCTTGCCATTGAACAAAATCTTTTCTTCCGCCTGAGCCAAAGCCAGGAGCGAAAACCAACAAGCGATACCGATGAAGCGTTTCATGAGGAAATGGGGGTTAACCCTGCCCGAAACGCGGACCAAAGACGCATTCTTTCCATCCGCCACATCCGAAGCCCAAAAAAACGCCCGCCTCCGAATCGGAAGCGGGCGCTGGGAAACGATGGCGGCAGAACTCACTCGCCAAGACCGAAGCGCACGAAGCGGACGACCTTGAAGGTCTCGCCCAGCTCCTTGCCCTTGGCTTCGAGCAGTTGGGTCACGGTCAGCTTGTCATCCTTGACGAAAGCCTGCTCGAGGAAACAGCTCTCGGCGTAGAACTTGCTGATCTGGCCCTTGAGGATGGTCTCGATGATGTTGGCCGGCTTGCCACTCTCCGCAAGGCGGGCGCGGAAGATGTCCATTTCGGTGTCGACGACCGATTGCGGGATGTCTTCGCGCGACAGGCCTTTGGGGGCACAGGCGGCGATGTGAAGGGTGAGGTCCTTGACCATTTCCTGGAAGGCCGCGGTGTCCTTGCTCTCCGGCTTGGTCGTGCTGACCTCGATCAGCACACCGACTTTGCCCGGAGGGTGGATGTAGGCAGCCACCACGCCGCCGGCCTGCGCGTCAAAACGCACATACTTGCGGAACTGGAGGTTCTCACCGATCTCGGCGACCTTGGCCTTGACGGTGTCTTCGATGCTGTGGCCGGCAAGCTGGACCGCCGCGGCAGCCGCGTGGTCGGCAGCGCCGGAAGCGATCAGGGTGTCGGCAATCTGCGCGACGAAGGCCTGGAAGTTGTCGTTCTTGGAAACAAAGTCGGTTTCGCAGTTCACTTCGACCAGGATGCCGGACTTGGCATCGGCATTCACGCGGGCGGTGATGATGCCTTCGTTGGCAACACGGTCGGCATTGGCACCGGCCTTGGCGATGCCGCGCTCGCGGAGCAGCTTGATGGATGCTTCGCTGTCACCGTTGGTTTCTGTGAGTATCTTCTTGCAATCCATCATGCCGGCGTTGGTCTTGTCGCGGAGTTCTTTAACAATGGAAGCGGAGATCATGATTTGAATTGCTGGTTAGGAAAAATGATGGGAAAAGGAGCAGGCCTTGCACTGGGCAAGGCCCGTGGAAACACCGGTCAGCCCTTGCGAGCGGCCACCATGGCGTCGACCAGGTTCTGAAGGATCAGACGGATCGAACGGATGGCGTCGTCGTTGGCAGGAATCGGATACTGGACCTTGGCCGGATCGGCATTGGTGTCGACCAGCGCGACGATCGGAATCCCGAGGCGTTGCGCTTCGGCCACGGCGATCGTTTCGCGGGCGGAGTCGACGATGACGACGGCGTCGGGCTTCTTGTCCATGCCGCGGACACCGCGCAGGTTGCGCAGCAGCTTCTCGCGCTCACGGCCAAGGGCAGCGAGCTCCTTCTTCGACATGGCCTTGAACTCAGGCTGCTTCTCGATGGTTTCGAGGTACTTCAGGCGCTCGACCGACTTGCGGACGGTGGCGCTGTTGGTCAGCATGCC
>CBFGOB010000444.1:0-2237 GCA_965650215.1 uncultured bacterium
GGAGGTGTGGTTGACGATGCCGACGCTGAGCGCGGCCGGCACGTTCGTGACGGTCGCTCCTGGGTAGCCGTTGGCGCGGAGATCGGCCTGCAATGTGGCGGCAGCCGCTGGCATCGCGTAGGGATAGCCTGGCAATGAAACCGGCGCGCCGCCGACGGTGATTCCAGTGATGCTCTTGCCGTAGCGGTTGGATGAAACCGTGAGATCGACAAGCACGTTGAACCACCAGATCGGAATGGTCGCGCGGTTCCAATAGGTCCAGGTTCCGTTGCCGTTGTCCACGACCGGCACCGGGGCCGGGACGAACTTTCCCATATTCCAATTCACCAGGTCTTCCGACTGCTGGATTTCGATGCGGAAATAGTTGCCTGCATCGGTGAACCCTGCGGCCGAGTTGCCATTCAGTTGGCAGTCGATGGTGAAGCCGAACTCGAACCAGAATGCATCCGTTTCCACCACGGTGCGGGTCTCGTGGTTGCCGTAGATTTCAGCGCCGAGGTTGGGGAGAATCTGCGTGCCCATACCGAATGCGAATCGGGCTTCATGGCCGCCGAAAAACACCTTGTCCACTTCCTGGCCGGCGTGGAAGGCACGTCTTGGAAATGCGCGGTCGGCCATGGTTTTCGTCAGGTGGTTGGAACCACATACCAGCGGCCGTCCATCTGGACTTCCGGACTCAGCGCGAGGTATTCAGCGAGGGTGAGCACCACGATCTCGGCATTGGCTCCGGTTTGTCCTGGCGCGCCATCCTCTCCGGGTGGGCCGTCTTCTCCGGGCGGACCGTCCGCGCCCTGTAGCGAGGCCAACCACTCGGCGCGCGTGCCGATGAATCCCTCCGCGAGAGCGAGTTGATAGGCATCGCGAGCGGCTTGGTAATTGAGAGTGATCGCCGTGCTACTCAATGTCACCGAGATCATTGTGACCACTGGCGAGGTATTTAAGGATACCGTCGCCTCGATGTGATTGAGCGTGATGTTGACGATGTCCATGGATCAGACCGTCGGCAAAACGAGCTGCTGGGTGGAAATGTAGGTGTCTTTGATGCCAGTGGTGTCTATCAGTTTGATCTGGCAGTTCCAACGGCGAGCGGTGAGACCAGGCACGGCTTGGCGCGGCACGCTGATTTCCCAGTTGGCGGCGGACACGATGGTGATCTGTTCATCCGCACTGGTCAATTCCACCGGCTCGGCGCTGCCATCCGCCGGCGCGAAGCGCATGATGGCCGTGGCCAGAGGAGTCGCTGGAGTCACCCCTTCGATGAGAATGGAAAGGGCGGGGATTCCGGGAAAATGATCCCCTTCGGTAAAGGGTTCCAGAGTGATGGTTTTGGGTGTCATGGGTGTGGTTGTCAGCCGGGTTCGTAATTGTCCTCCTGTGGGATGCGCAGGCGGTCGATGAGCGATGAGAAATCCTGCCGTGGCGATGGGCCGATGCCGATGCGTGGAGCGCCGGCGGAGAGGTTGATTTCCGTCTCGAAGACGGGGGCCTTCATTGTCGCCCATTCTGGCGGTGCGTCATCGCCCACCACGTCGATGAAATCTCCGGGCATATGCACGTCCGGCACGGATGGCGGGTGCTGGATGGTGCCCTTGTAGGGCGTCCAGTCCTGCCTCTCGAAAAAGTTGGCCGTGAGGTCCGGCGGTGCTTCCACGAACTCGGCGCGAGAGATGAGCGCGGAAGAGCCTGATGACGCGGCGGCTTTGACGGCCGCGGCCACTGCGGTGGGTGCCATGTTGATGGCATCGACGGCGACATCGTAACCATAGCGCAGATACTTGATGAAGTAGTTGTTTGCATCACTGGAGTTCGCCGCATAGCCCTGCGTCCATCCTTGCAGCACCGATTTGTCAGCGGCATTTGTTTCCAGATAGTTCATGCCCACGTTGCTGTCCGTGTAGTAGCGTGTGGCGATCAAATCACCGCGGAGGTAGCGGGTCTCCTTGGTGGCACCGGCGATGGCCAGCTCGCCCGTGGTGAATGCCCCTGTCACGATCGGATACCATCCGGTCGCCAGCGCACCGCCCGACGTGCGCAAGGCGAGGGCGGTGGTCGGCATGGTGTTGGTGCCGGTCCATGGAGACGCCGGCGGCCAGTTGATACCTGTGTAAACCGTGTAGGACGATCCCACGCCCGGCGACATGGTGAAGTCCGCCTGCGCGGCCACGGCCGCTTGCAAGGTTGTATCGCGGGCCAGCAGCGCCGCCCACGTCAGCGGGATCTGCGCGGATGCGGCCGCG
>CBFGOB010000445.1:0-2233 GCA_965650215.1 uncultured bacterium
TCGATCGGAATGCAGCGGATCGTCACCTTGTGCTTCTTCGAAATCTCATCCTCCTGCTGGGAATCACCGGCCCAAGGGGTCAGCAACCAACCTGCGCTCTCCTGCGCCCAATGCGCCTCGAAATCCTCCAGGCGGTTGCAGGCCTTCAGATTCGCGTTGCGGAACTCGGTGGCATGGCGCAGCAGGTTGCGGTGGATGTCGTCGAGGACATCGCAGACCTCGCGGATGAAATCGTCCTTGGCCGGGAAATCCTTGGTCGCCACCGGCTGGTCGCGCCGCTGCACGCAAAGCTTGCGGCTCTCAATGTCACGCGGGCCGATTTCTATCCGGATCGGCACGCCCTTCTTGATCCATTCCCACTTCTTCACACCACCGCCGATGTCGCGGGTGTCGACATGCACGCGCAGCGGCTCACCGCGGTAGGACTGATGCCTCAGGGTCTCGGCCAGCGCCTGACACGAGGCGATCACCGCCTCGCGCGTGTCGTCCTTGGGAGTGATCGGCATGATCACAATCTGCTGTGTCGCCACGCGTGGCGGCAGGACCAAGCCGTCGTCGTCGGAATGCACCATGATCAGCGTGCCGATCATGCGGGTCGACACACCCCACGAGGTGGTGAAGGCATGCTGCACCTGGCCGTCGCGGCCGGTGAAGGCGATGTTCTGCGCCTTGGAGAAATTCTGCCCGAGGAAGTGCGAAGTGCCGGCCTGGATCGCCTTCTTGTCCTGCACCATCGCTTCGACGGTGAGGGTCATGTCCGCCCCCGGAAAACGCTCGTTCTCGGTTTTTTCGCCGGGAATGACGGGGATCGCCAGATGGTCGCGGAGGAATTCCTCGTAAAGCTCATGGATCATCCGGGTCTCGGTGATTGCCTCCTCTTCGGTTTCATGCGCCGTGTGGCCTTCCTGCCAGAGGAATTCGGCGGTGCGCAGGAACAAACGCGGCCGCATCTCCCAACGCATGACGTTGGCCCATTGGTTGATCAGCAGGGGCAGATCCCGATAGGACTCGACCCAGCGTGCAAAAGCCGCGCCGATGATCGTTTCCGAGGTCGGGCGAATCACATAGGGCTCGGCCAATTCGCCGGTCGGGATCATGCGGGTCTTGCCGGTCACCTCGTCCTTCTGGGCCTCGAGCCGGTGATGGGTGACCACTGCGCACTCGGTGGCGAAGCCCTCGGCGTGTTCGGCTTCCTTTTCGAGATAGGAAAGCGGAATCAGCAGAGGAAAATAAGCATTCTGGTGCCCGGTCGCCTTGAATTTCCGGTCCAGCTGCTGCTGGATCAGCTCCCAGATCCCGTAGCCCCACGGCTTGATCACCATGCAGCCCCGGGTTTCGGAGTTTTCCGCGAGATCGGCGGCCTTGATGACTTGCTGATACCACTCGGGAAAATCCTGGGCACGGGTCGGAACGATGGCGGTCTTGGCGTCAGACATGGAAGTTGCGGGAATAGGAATCACGGGACGCGCGAATGAACACGAAAAAATTCACAAATCCGTGGGAATTGAGGCCAATTTCCCCGCCAGTCCCGCCCCCCCGGCCCAGGACCGAGGGCTTCAGCCCGCTCCGTCAAGATGGCGCTTCTCCCAAAAGGACCTGTCCCTTTGTCCGCATGCCTGAGGTGCAGACGGCCAAGCCCAAGAATCCCCCCTGCCCACGCATCCATGGTCTGTCCCTCTGTCCTCATGGTTTGCCTCGCTATCTTCGAAGCGACCCTGGAACCCGGAAGCCGGCCACGTTTTTCCATCAAAATCCGGCGCTGGAAGTTTGACACTGCGCAAGGAAACCCTCTTACTTTCTCAAGTAAGACCCACCCTCACCCCGCATGAGCGAGAACGATCATATAGACGACGCCCCGTCCACCGCATCCTCACGGATCCCGTTGTCGAAACACACCTCGAAAGTCCCGCTGTCGAAGAAGACTTCCAGCGTGCCGTTGATGAAGGAAACCGTGCGCGTCACGCTCAAGGCCGCCGACGCCCCACCGGCGACCCCCTCGGCAGACATGCCCGCAGTGAGCATGCCTCCCACGACACCTGCCGCGCCACCGGCTCCTCCCAAGGCGCCGGAAGCGCTCCAGCCTGCTCCCACCCCAACCGCCAAGCTGAGCCCCATCCCGCCACCGCAGGCTGCCGGCACCCCGCCACCCGCCAAACCGGTCGGCCCTCCCAGCCCTGGTGCCCCAAAACCCGCCCCCACCATCCAGCTGCGCACGGCTTCCGGCACCAAACCC
>CBFGOB010000446.1:0-2230 GCA_965650215.1 uncultured bacterium
AGGGCGGATCCCACGGCAGCACCCTCAAGGTCATCGAAGCAGACAAGGCCAAGGAGCTCAATCTGCAGAAGTTCGAGACTGGCACCAACCACTTCGAAAACTTCTTCATGGCCTGCAAGGGCAAGGAAACCTGCCGCTCAAACTTCGCGGTCGCCGGTCCGCTTTGCCAGGCGATGGCCCTGGGGGTGATCGCGCAGCGCGTGAAGGCGAAAATCGAATTCGACCCCGCCACCCGCAAGATCACCAACCACGAGATTGCCAACGCCATGCTCGACGGTGACGCCCCGCGCAAGGAGTGGGAGCAATACTACAAGCTCTGATCGGATCCATCCTTCCCCAAGCCACCTTCGCACTCCGCGGAGGTGGCTTTTTTATGGCAGCGACGCTTGATGGCCGTCGGGCTTCGGCGGCGTAAGCCTTGCCTATCCTGCATGCGGGATCGGACAACCCGTCTTTGGTGGGGCGGCTTGCAGCCGCGAATCACCGACGCTCACAGAGCGCCGCCACAATTTCCGAATCAGAGGCTGCGGCGCTCGATTTCCTCGCGGATTTCGGCGATGAACTGGTCCAGAGGCTTGGCTCCGAGATCATCCTTGTCCCGATGACGCACGGCCACCGTGCCTTCGTCGGCCTCGCGCTGGCCGATCACCAGCATGTAGGGCACGCGGTCGATGCGGGCATTGCGGATCTTGGCCCCGATCTTGTCGGCACTGCGGTCGACGGTGAGGCGGATCCCCTCGTTGGCAAGTTGCTTGGCGGCCGCTTCGGCAAACTCGAGCGTCTTTTCCGAGATCGGCAGGATCCGCACCTGCTCGGGCGCGAGCCAGGTCGGGAACTTTCCCTCGAAGTGCTCGATGAGCAGACCGGTGAAACGTTCCATCGATCCGAAAGGCGCACGGTGGATCATCACCGGCACATGCGGCTGGTTGTCCGGGCCGACATAGCTGAGGCCGAATCGCACCGGGAGGTTGTAGTCGACTTGGACCGTGCCAAGTTGCCAGTCGCGGCCGATGACGTCCTTGACGACGAAGTCGATTTTCGGGCCGTAAAATGCGGCCTCGCCGATTTCCTCGGTGTAATCGACGCCCATTGCGACGACCGCCTCGCGCAGGGCTGCTTCGGCCTTGTCCCAGTTTTCGGGCGATCCGACGTATTTGTCGCTGGCCGGATCCCGGAGAGAAAGTCGGACTCGATAGTCATTCATTCCTAAAGTGTTAAGAACTTTTTTCACGAGATCCAAGCAACCGGAAACTTCGGCGGTCACCTGATCCGGAGTGCAGAACAGGTGGGCGTCGTCCTGGGTGAATCCGCGGACGCGGGTCATGCCACCGAGCTCGCCGGATTGCTCCCAGCGGTAGACCGTGCCGAACTCGGCCAGACGCACTGGCAGGTCGCGGTAGGAATGGTGATCGCTGGCGAAGATCTTGATGTGATGAGGGCAGTTCATCGGCTTGAGCATGTAGCCCTCGTATTCGCCGTTCTCGAGACCATGGATCAGGCTGGCGCAGGTGGCGTCCTCGTCGGCGAGCTTTTCCAAGACATCGCGCTCGGGAATCGCCGGGTATTGGCTTTCCTGGTAGTAAGGGAAGTGGCCCGAGGTCCGGTAGAGGTCGAGCTTGCCGATGTGTGGGGTGAAGACCTGGCTGTATCCCTGCTTGTCGAGTTCCTCGGTGATGAAATCCTGCAGCGCGCGGCGGACGAGGGCGCCTTTCGGTTTCCACAGGATGAGGCCTTGGCCGACCATTTCGTCGATGTGGAAGAGGCCGAGTTCGCGGCCGAGGCGGCGGTGATCGCGTTTTTTCGCTTCCTCAAGCCGCTCGAGGTGCTGCACCAGCTCCTCCTTGGTTGGAAAGGCCGTACCGTAGAGCCGCTGGAGCTGGCCTTTGTCCTTGTCGCCCATGTAGAACGACGAGGACACCGACATCAGTTTCACGTTCTTGCATTTTGACGTGTAGCCGACGTGCGGGCCGGCGCAGAGGTCGATGAAGTCACCGTTCTGGAAGCAGGAAATCTCCTCGCCTTCGGGGATCTTGTCGATGAGGTCGAGCTTGAACCGCGACGGATTGCCCGGGCGTTCGCTGAGACCGCCGAGTCGGCCGCTTTCCGCCAGGGCTTTGGCTTCGCCGCGGGAGATCACCTTGCGCTCGAACTGCTGGTTGTCCTTGGCGATCGCCTGCATCTCGGCCTCGATTTTCTCGAAGTCATCGGGGGTGATCCGGTGCTTCATGTC
>CBFGOB010000447.1:0-2227 GCA_965650215.1 uncultured bacterium
CCACCCTCTTCCTCCACGTCTGGGAATGGCCGGCGGACGGCAAGCTCCTGCTGCCGACCCTGCAGGAAGTCCCGAGCTCCGGCCAGATGATCGTCGGCGGTGCCGCCGTGAGTGCCGAACGCACGGCCGACGGCGTTGTCATCCAACTTCCCGGCAAAGCCACCGACCCCAACGTCTCGGTTGCCCGCCTCGAATTCCCCGGCAAGCTGACGATTTCCCAAAGCCCCTACAACAGCCCGGCAGCCGATGGCACGGTCAGCCTCCCCGCCCTCGATGCCGACCCCCACGGCGCGGTCGGCGGCAACATCCGCGTCGAAGGCAAAGGCAGCGAAGCCTACCTCACCGACTGGCATCAAGCCGCTTACCGCGTCGAATACCACGTCAAAACCGGCAAGCCGGGCAAGTGGTCGGTCGAGGCGGAAATCGCCGCCGATCAGGCCAGTTCGCTGAGCGTCAACGTCGGCAAGGTCTCGCAGACCGTCGCGATTCCGGCCACCGGCACTGGCCTGAGCTGGAAGTCCCTGCCGCTCGGCACCATCGAATTGCCCGCCGAAGAGACGGTCATCGAGCTCAAGCCCGTCGAGGGCCAGTGGAAACCCCTCCAGCTGCGCAAGGTCACCTTGAAGCCACTGAGGTAGCGCCCCCTCGCCGAGGGGCATCTTCCCACCCGCGAAACCACCCTCTCCCCACCGGAGTGGCGCCCTCTGAGCGCCATCGTCTCGGGTTGGCGGCTTCCAGCCGCCATGAGCGCAGCCCGCCACCCCTACCGATGGCCGCCACCCCGCTCGCCCACAGCCTCCCTTCCTCCACAAAAAATCCCACGATTTTGTGACCCCGGACCCGCGGACGGTATCATTTCCAGCACAATTGCGGTGTTCCGCCTCCAGCGGCTTGCCCCAATTGCTCCACCTTCCGCCGAAATCCCCCAGCAATGATGAAAACTCAGACCGTCAGATTCCTCGCCACCCTTTGCGGACTCTTCATGTGCATCGGAACCGCACAAGGCGCGACGATTTCTCTCTTCACATTCAACTCCGCAAACGGCTCCAGCAGCGACACGGAAACGCTGACAACGACCTCGAATCTTGCCAGAGGCTCAGGCTTGTCCGGAGTCACTTACTCAAACAGTCAACTCTTGATCAATGGCCAGCAGACAGTCGGTGATGGAGGAAGCAGGTTCGACCAATGGCTCAACCCCAGGACCTAGCTATCTCGAACTCGGCGAAGCGATCGGCAAGGCCCTCATCGAAGTCCGGAAACCATGACCGTGGCGGCGCTGTCCAGGCGCCGTGCCCGACCCTGAGCCCACCCACACGCTTCCCGCACCCACCCCGCGCGGCGCCCCGGCCGCAAAAAAGCTGCCCAGAAAAAGGGCAGCTCGGGTGCGCACAATTTCCCGGACCACCCACCCGCGGCTGCAATGCTCGTCCGCAACATCCCGTAACCCAGCCACCACCGCCCACGCCTGATGAAACCGAAGCTGTTGCCCCTGCTCGCGCTTGGCCTGATGCCCGTCTTCGCCGCTGCCGAGTCGTATTACAAACAACCCGCGCTGTTCTCGAAACAACCGGACGAGAAGAAGTCGTCGTTCATCATCGAACGCTTCGGCCCGGTCGGCATGTCGCTCGAACTCATCCAACCGGCCTTCACGATCAAGATCGGTAAGATCGAGGATGGTTCACCCGCAGCGGCCAGCGGTTTGAAAGCAGGACAGATCATCACCTCGATCAACGGCGAAACCCTCAAGGACATCGACCCGCGCATCCAGCTCGGCAACCTGATCACCGCCGCCGAAGCCAAGGACGGCGTGATGAAACTCCTCGTCGCCGACAAACCCGGCGGCGCGACCCGCGAAGTCAGCGTCCAGCTTCCCGTCCTCGGTGCCTTCAGCAAGACCTGGCCGCTCGATTGCCCGAAGTCGGACAAGATCGTGCGCAACTACGCCGCCTACCTCAAAACACCCGGTGCCAACCTGGGTCTGGCGGACATGGGCATGCTGTTCCTGCTGTCAACCGGCGACCCGGCCGACACGGAATTCGTCGGCCAATGGGCCCGCGGACTCAAGGCGGCCCCCGGCATCCCTTGGCACCTCGGCTACGGCGGACTCGCCCTCTGCGAGTACTACCTGCGCACCGGCGACCCACAAGTGCTGCCGATGATCCAAACCCGCGCCGACAAGCTCATCGAAATGGAAAACCAGGGCGGCTGGGCGTCAAGCGGCGCACTC
>CBFGOB010000448.1:0-2227 GCA_965650215.1 uncultured bacterium
GACGAAGCCCAACACATCAAGAACCCGCAGGCCAAAGTCGCCCAGGCCGCCTGCGAGCTGGATGCCACCCACCGGCTCTGCCTGTCGGGCACGCCGGTCGAGAACCACCTCGGCGAGTTGTGGAGCCTGATGAAATTCCTCATTCCCGGCCTGCTCGGCAGCGAAGCGGCATTCAACGAACGCTACCGCAAGACCAGCGAAGGCGACGACTTCACCAAACGCCTCGGTGCCCTGAAGCAACGGGTGGCCCCGCTGATTCTCCGCCGCACCAAGGACCAGGTCGCCACCGAGCTGCCGCCGAAAACGGAAATCATCCACCACATCGAACTCCACACCGCGCAGAAGGACCTGTATGAAACCGTGCGCGCGATGATGAACAAGCGGGTGCGCCAGGCGATCGCCGCGCGCGGCGGCGGTGAATACCAGATCGTGTTCCTCGACGCCCTGCTCAAGCTGCGCCAGATCTGCTGCGATCCGCGGCTGCTGCCCGACGACTTTTCCCAGGCGGTCGACGAGTCGGCCAAGCTTGAACACCTCCGGGAGTTGCTCGAGGTCCTGATCGAGGAGGGACGGCGGATCCTGATCTTCTCGCAGTTCACCACGATGCTGGAACTGATCGAACACGGACTCCGGCAAGATGCGGTGCCCTATCTCAAGCTAACCGGCGAATCCAAGGACCGCGGCGCGCTGGTCGAGGATTTCCAAAGCGGCAGGTATCCGGTCTTCCTGATCTCGCTCAAGGCCGGCGGCACCGGACTCAACCTCACCGCCGCCGACACGGTGATCCACTACGATCCTTGGTGGAACCCCGCCGCCGAAGCCCAAGCGACCGACCGCGCCTACCGCATCGGCCAGGACAAGCCGGTTTTCGTCCACAAGCTGCTCTGCCGCAACACCGTCGAAGAACGGATCCACCAACTCCAACAGGACAAAGCCAAGCTCGCCAACGGCATCCTCGCCGATGCGGACCTCTCGCAAAGGCTCAGCCCCGAGATGATGCAAGCCCTGCTGGATCGATGAGGAAAAATGAACCACAGATGGACGCGGATCCGGTTCGACATTGAAAAACCACTCTTCATCCGTGTCCATCCGCGGTTCAAAGTCCTCTCTTCAAGGATCACGCGCGGATGATGCCTGACACCTCAGCGGCTGCCGTAGCCGTCGAGGTGCAGGTAAAGCGGAACACCGTTCTGCATGCGCGGGAAGAGACGGTCGGAGAGGTCGATCTCGACGCGCGACTGCGCTTTCGCGCTGGCGCCGAACCCCGAAAACGCGTCCCAGAACCCGATCTTCGGCGTGTAGCGGACGATGCTGGCATTGCTCACGCCGGCAAGTTCCATGGCCTCTTCGTAAGCATCCTCGATGAAGCCGTTGCCATCGACCATGCCGGCCTCCAGGGCCTGGGCGCCGGAAAAGATGCGGCCGTCGGTGAGCGGCGAGGCCCGGAGGTCCTCGACGGATTTCCCGCGGCTTTCCGACACCACTCCCAGGAAGCGGGTGTAGGTTTCCTGGATCAGCTCGTTGACCAGCGAGGCTTCCGCCGGGCTGGTCGCGCGGGTTCCGGACAGGAGGTCCTTAAGTTCGCCGCTCTTGTAAACCTCCATCGAGACGCCAACCTTGTCGATGAGTTCGCCATACTTGACCGACTGCATGATGACGCCGATCGAACCGGTGAAGGTCGTCGGGTGGGAGATGATCTTGCGTCCCGCACAAGCGGCGTAGTAGCCGCCGGAAGCCGCAATCGTGTCGAGATAGGCGACGACCGGCTTGCGCTCGTCGGCCAGCTGGATGATGTGGTGCAGGCGGTCGGAGGCGGTGACCTCGCCACCGGGGGAATTGATCCGGATGACGATCGCCTTGACCGAATCGTCACCGACAGCGGCTTCGACCAGATGGTTGAAATCATCGACCATCGATTCCCCCGCCTGCGAGGTCGAGGCGCTGATGATGCCTTCGAGATCGATATGGGCGATGCGGTCCGAGCCGCCGCTGCGGATCAGGCTGGTGCGGACATGATCGGATTTTGCCACGTGAACCGGGACATCCTCGATGCTTGCCAGGACAACCACGAAGAAGCAGACGACCGCCAGTGCCGCCAGGCCGAGGCCACCGAGCACCAGGATGGTGAGCGCCGACGGCCCTTGGCCGGTGCGCGGGGCAGCGGAGGTAACGATGGCGGGAATCGGCGGCGGAAACTGGGAATGCATGACCTGATCTTGGCCCGGGA
>CBFGOB010000449.1:0-2207 GCA_965650215.1 uncultured bacterium
GGATTTTCCACTCTTGAGGAGGGCCTCAATGTCGGCAGCGGTGAAGACTTTTTTGCTCATGGGACTTAGGGCTGTGTTGGAGTGACGGGTTGGTAGTGAAGGGAGTCGAAGATCGCGACCGTGATCGCGTCGATCGGAATGTCGTAATCGAAGGGGGCGGTGGCTTCGGCACCCTCGACGATGCCGACGATGTCGCCATCGCCCGCGCCGAGGCTGTCGTAGGCGACCAGCGAGGACTGGGTGGAGAGCGGTGGCGGCACATGGCAGGCGCTGTTGAAGTCCCCGGCTTCGAGCGGGTTGCACATCAGCCAGCGGCCGCCCTTCAGAGAGGGGTCGGTGACATTCAGGGTAACCCTGCCGATGACCTGGGCGATGCGCATGGAAAAGGGAAATTAGGAAATTGGGTGATTAGGAAATTGGGGGTTCAATCGATGACGCCTTGGATAAAGTTTCTAACCGGCGATTTCGGGTCGTGAACGATGTGGCGGGCACCGATGCCGTCGGTGGAAACGAACACCTTCGAGTGCATGCCGGCGCCAAAGAGGTCGATGGCGACCATCGGTGCGCCTCCGGGCCTGCCCTGCGGGTCAAGCGCCTGGCAAAGCAGCATCTTGAAACCCTTCAGTGAAGGGTGGCAGTGGCTGCTGACCGCGTGGCCGACGACTTGGGCGGGGATCATGGGGCTTTGAGTTGTTGGTTACCGCTTGTCGGGTGAATGATGTCGCTTGTTTGACTGACAACTATCAACAGATCACAGCGGATCACACGATCCGCAGGTTTTCGACGAGGACGCAGCGGCGGATGCGGGTGAAGGTTTTCGGGGTGGTGATGCCTTCGCCGGTGGTGGTGGCGATCGAGTAGGACAGGTAGCCTTCACCGCCGAGGCCGAGGCCGGCGACCGAGGGGCCGTTTTTCACGAAGATCGTGGTGTCCATTTCCTTGGCCATGTAGGTCATGTGGTTGACGTCGAGGGTGTGGATGATCGCCGAGTGGCGGTAGCCGTGTTCGGCGCGCTTCGCTTCGCGCACCGCGGTTTCGAAATCCGGGCAGGAAACGATGGGGATCATCGGCATCATCTGCTCCTTCTGGACGAAGGGATGGTCGGCGTCGGTCTCGGCGAAGAGCAACTGGGTGCCGGCCGGGATGCTGACGCCGGCGTGGCGGGCGAGCACGGCGGGATCGGCGCCAATCAGGTTACGGTTGAGCACCGCCTGGGCACAGCCGCCGCCTTCGCCGGGCTTGATGGTGAAGGCCGCGGTGGTCAGCTGCTCGAGTTGTTGGGCATTGAGGCGGAAGCCGCCGGCCTTGCCGAGTTCCTCGCAGAAGCGCTTGAAGACCGAGCTGACGACAAACACGGACTTCTCGCCGATGCAGAGGAGGTTGTTGTCGAAAGCACCGCCTTCGACGATGCCGCGTGCGGCGCGGGCGAGGTCGGCCGATTCGTCGACCACGACCACCGGGTTGCCGGGGCCGGCGCAGATCGCGCGTTTGCCCGATTTCATCGCGGCGCTGACCACCGCAGGGCCGCCGGTGATCGCGAGCAGCGGGATCTGCGGGTTCTTGCAGATCGCGTCGAAGGAATCGAGGGTTGGCTCTTCGATGGTGGTGATGAGGTTGTCGATGCCGAGCTCGCGGTGGATCGCTTCGTTGTAGGCGCGCACGGCCATTGCCGCGCTGCGGGCGCCGCCGGGGTGGGGGTTGAAGACCACGGCGTTGCCGGCGGCGACCATGTTGATCACGTTGCCGGTGAGGGTGGGGACCGAGTGGGTGACCGGAAGGATCGCGCCGATCACGCCGAAGGGCGCGTATTCCTCGAGCGTGATGCCACCGTCGCCACTCATCGCGTACGGGCGAAGCCATTCGGTGCCCGGAACGTTCTTGGTGATGAGCAGTTTGCCGATCTTGTGGTCGAGGCGGCCGATCTTGGTTTCGTTCATCTCGAAAGTGCCCCAGGGTTCGGCATTCGAGACGGCGAGGTGCTTGACGATTTCGATGACCTTGTTGCGGCCTTCGATTCCGAGGTGCTTGAGCCGGAGGTGGGCGTTGTGGGCGGCATCGGCGGCCTTGGTCACGCAGCTGAACACGCCGCGCTCGCCGCTACTGTTGCTTGCCGGCTTGGAACTGCAGCCGCAGGAAGAAGAAGGAGCGGGGCCGGCCGCAGGTTTCGCGGCGGGTGTGCCCTGGCTCGTGGCGAGACGCGACACGAC
>CBFGOB010000450.1:0-2195 GCA_965650215.1 uncultured bacterium
TGGTCGCTCACCAGGCTTTCGCCAAAGGTTCCCGCGACGTGGCGCGCCATGTCGCGGTAGGAGGCAAAGCTGGAATCGACGATGACCGCCCGCAGCCCTGGAACCTTGGTTCCGGACAGCGCCGCCACGGATTTGGCGCCGCCCATGCTGTGGCCGTAGGAGACAAGTGGCAATCTGGCGAGATCCGGGCGCGAACGGGCATAGGCGAATGCCGCCTTGGCGTCGTTCACCATGCCGTGACGGTCGGCCTGGCCGTCGGAGCGACCGAAGCCACGGTAGTCATACATCAGCACCATGTAGCCAGCCTTGGCGAACCAGGTGGCCAGGGCCAGGTGGTGGCCCATCGAGCCCGCCGTGCCGTGGGAAAAGACGACCAGGCCCTTGGTCGGTTTGGTTTGGGACTCGATCAGCCAGGCATGCAGCCGGGTGCCATCTCCGGATGGGAAATCGAGGCGTTGAAAGCGGTGGCCCCACTTTGCCGGTGTCGCGGGCTCGTCGCGGGTCGGGAAGTAGAAAAGCGCGTCGCCCGCCATGGCAGGCTCGGCGGCCTGCAGCGGTTGGAGCAGCAGGAGTCCCAGAGCGATGAGGCCGGGTTTCATCCGATCATTGCGGCATCATGTAACCCAGCAGCGAGGCGAGTTTTTCACGCATCTTGGCCCGGGTCACGATCGTGTCGACGAGACCGTGTTCCATCATGAATTCCGCGGTTTGGAAACCGGGGGGAAGGTTCTGATGGGTGGTTTCCTTGACAACCCGGGGCCCGGCGAAGCCGATCATGCACTGCGGTTCGGCGAGGTTGATGTCGCCGATCGTTGCAAACGATGCGGTGACGCCACCGGTGGTCGGGTGGGTCATGATCGAGATGTAGGGGAGTTTCGCTTCCGACAGGCGGGCGAGGGCACCGCAGGTTTTGGCCATTTGCATCAGGGACAGCATGCCTTCCTGCATGCGGGCGCCGGAGGAGGCGGAAATGATGATCATGCCGCGCCGTTCCGCGATGGCGGTTTCGATGGCGCGGGTGATCTTTTCACCCACCACCGAGCCCATCGAGCCGGCGAAGAACTTGAAGTCCATGACGGCGATCATCGCCTTGTGGCCGCCGATGCTCAGCCTGCCGGACACCACTGCGTCGGCAAGACCGGTCTTATCCCGCAGCTCGGCGGTTTTTTTCTCATAACCTTTGAAGCCGAGAGGGTTGGCGGAGGCCAGTTCGGCATCGCATTCCTCGAAGCTGCCCTCATCGGCGAGCAGGGCGATCCGCTCGCGCGACCCCAACAGGAAGTGGTGGCCGCAGTGGTGGCAGACATGAAGGTGCTGCTCGAGCTCGAGATTGTGGATCATCGCGTCGCAGCTCGGGCACTTGTTCCAAAGGCCTTCGGGCATGTCTTCCCGGCGGTTGAGGCTGCGGAGGCTCGGTTTGCTGAAGATTCCCATGGTGGCGTGTGAGGATTGGATCGGCGGCAGATGCTGCCTGTGGAGGCCGTGACGCTAAAGCCGTTGGCCGGGGGAGACAATCTCCTTTTGAACCCGGCTCGGGGAAGTCTCGCGCTTTGGAGTTGCCAATTCCGGACTTTAGGGTCATCTATCGGTCGAAATCATACGGATTTCTTAACCATCATGCAGCTCCGCCATTTCGTTCTCATGTGCTCGGTCGTCTTGATGGCATGGCTCGCGATGGCCTTCGTGCATGAGGTTCCCGCCAGCCGCTACGTCGAGACTGCGGAACACGAGGAACCGGCGCCAACAGCACTGGTGCCGGTTTCGGTCCCTGAGGCGGGAGATCTGGCGGTTTCGGTCTCGCCTTGAGCGGTCCATTGTCGCACCCTTTCCAGCCATGTCCGAAAAACCGATCATTTGCGATACCAAGCCCCTGGCACTCGAGATGGAGGCAGGCACCTACTTCTGGTGTGCCTGCGGACGCTCCGGCCACCCTCCGTTCTGCGACGGCTCCCACAAAGGCAGCGGCATGCAGCCGGTGAAGTTCGAGCTTGCTGAGAAAAAGAAGATCTACTGGTGCCAGTGCAAGCACAGCCACAATCCGCCGCTTTGCGATGGATCGCACAAGTCGCTGGAGCCGACCGACTGACAGGCCCCGGGCCTGATGCGTGCGGCTTTGACAAGCGGCACCGGCGCGGCTAGCTAACGGGTCATGCGCACCCTCATCAAGCACGTTCTCCGCAGCGAGTGTCCGCAAG
>CBFGOB010000451.1:0-2191 GCA_965650215.1 uncultured bacterium
GTCTCCAGATCGAAGCGTTCCTCGTTGACCGTGCGTTCGTCGCGCAGTTCCTCCTTGGCATCGCGCTCCCGGTCGCGGTCGCGGCGGCCGTTGCTGGTGAAGTCGGTGCGCTTGTTGACCCACGAGCAGGCGTTGATTTTTTCGAGCTGGATGCGTTTGGTCCATGCGTTCCTGAGTGCCGCGATGCGGGTCGGCCGGCGCAGCGGGGGGAGGATGATGTCCTCGTAAATCTTCTCCAGTTCGACCGGCGAGCCCGGCCACTTGGTTTCCACGGTATCGACGTCGTAGGCCTTGGCGAAGACGCTGCTCATGACCGATTGCTTGAGGGTCGACGATTGGGTTTCGATCTTGGAAAAGTCGGCGTAGATCGTGTCGATGAAGCTCACGGCTTCGGCAGCCAGTCGCTCCGGGTCGGCGTTCCTCGAGGTCGCCTCGAGGTTGAGGATCAGCCAGCGGAGCTGGTAGCGCAGGGCCAGCTTGAAGGCGGGGTCGGCGTGGGTGGCTTCCTCCTTTTCCTTCCATTCGCGGAAATCCTTCGGGTCCTTGAGTTGGTCGCTGAACCTGACCTTCTCGACGCACTTGAGGTAGAAATCGATCACTGCCTCGTTGCTGCCCATCGCCTGGTTGTAGGCGCGCATCGCGGTGCGGTAGCGGGTGTCGATGCGTTCGTCGGCGGATTCCCGGATCTTGGTGAGCTGCTCGATGAGTGCCTTGCGTTCCGCCTCGGTCAGGAACTCGGCATGGGCGAGGGGTGCGGTGAGCACGATGCAGGTCAGGAATGCCGGAATGCGCATGGTGCGGGATTCCTGCCATATCCGCTGCTCCGGGCCAAGGCGGAACATCCGGATTTGCCGCGGGCGGCCCCGGATCGATCGGGGCTTGGAAATGGCGGAATTTGAGGCATCGTTTGCTTGTTCCGCCCATGAGATCCTCCATCCGCCGTGCTCTTGCCCTCATCCTGGTGTTTTCAGCCGCCTTCCTGACGGTGGCAGGCTTGCGCCTCTGGCGTTCGGGTGGTGATTTGGCCGCCTGGGTTCCCTGGTTCGGCCGCGCATCGGCCGAGGAGGGTCAGTTCCGCCCCGAAACCTACAGCCTGCCCGAAACCGCGGCGCTCGATCTCGGGGACGTCGGCTTGCTGGCCAAGCTCAACGACGAATATGCGAAGCTCACGCGCGCGGTCGTGCCGTCGGTGGTGAGCATCAATACCGAAAAGTTCCAGACCGCGCGGATGCTCGATTTCTATGGCCGCGTGCATTTGAAGCCCTACTCCTCGACCGGCCAGGGTTCGGGGGTGATTGTGACGCCGGAGGGCCACGTGCTGACGAACCACCACGTGATCACCGGCCAGCAGAAGATCAATGTGGCGCTGCACGACGGCCGGGTGTTGCCGGCGCGCGTGATTGGCGAGGACAAGTTTCTGGACATCGCGGTGCTCAAGATCGATGGCGAGGGGCCCTTTGTGCCGCTCAAGATCGGTGATTCCTCCGAAGTGCAGGTTGGCCAGCTGGTGTTTGCCGTCGGCAATCCCTTCGGGCTGGGTGAAACCGTGACCCAGGGGATCATTTCGGCCAAGGAGCGTTCGCTTTCGGATGGCCAGCGCGATTTGTTCCAAACCGACGCCGCGATCAACCCGGGCAATTCGGGCGGGCCGCTGGTCAACCTGCGTGGCGAGATCATCGGGATCAATGTCGCGATCTACTCGCCCGACAAGGAAAACCCGGGTTTCCAGGGGGTCGGGTTCTCGATTCCGAGCAACGACGTCAAAGACTCGCTGACCCAGATCCTCGAGCGTGGCCGGCCGCTGCGCGGGTACCTCGGGGTGCAGATGCGCGATCTGGATCCGGCAGTGCGTGCGGCGCTGGGATACAGCGGCAGTTACGGCTCGGTGGTCGTCGGGGTTTCGCCGGGTTCGCCGGCCGAGCTGGCGGGCTTGAGGTCGGGTGACGTGATCGTGTCCTTCGGCGGCAGGAAGATCGGCTCTTATGCCCAATTGTTCAGCCTGGTCCAGCGCGCGCGGGTGGGGGAAAGCATTTCCCTCGAGGTTTGGCGCAAGGGCGTCTTGTCGGAATTCAAGGCGGTGATTGCGGAAAGCGCGCCATCCGATCCCCTGTCGTCCACCTCCGACGGTTCGCCCTTGTCGCCGGAGGCGCGCGAGGTCGAGCGGGTGCTGCATGCGATGGGCATCGAGGTG
>CBFGOB010000452.1:0-2172 GCA_965650215.1 uncultured bacterium
CTGGCGTTGGAGCGGCGTGCCGTTCTACATCCGGATGGGCAAGCGCCTGCCGAAGAAGTCCACCGAGATTTCGATCCACTTCAAGAACGCGCCCTGCGTGTTGTTCAACACCTCCTGTGACGGACGCACCGGCGACAACGTGCTGGTGATCCGGATCCAGCCGGACGAGGGGATTTCGCTCCGGATGGTTTCCAAGATCCCCGGCAACAGCGTGCGCCTCGAACCGGTGAAGATGGATTTCCACTACGCCACCAGCTTTGGCAAGGCCAGCCCCGAGGCCTATGAACGCCTGCTGCTCGATGCGATTGCCGGCGACGCGACCCTGTTCGCGCGACGCGACGAGGTCGAGGAGGCCTGGCGCTTCATCGACCATATCGAGCATGCCTGGCACGAGTCCGCCAACCCGCCGCCGATGGCGGAATTCGTCGCCGGCTCCTGGGGTCCGCGCGAAGCCGACGACCTGCTGCTGCGCGACGGCAACCAGTGGCGCAGGCTTTGAGGGCGTGATGCCTTGAAGTTGTTAGAACTGCAGGGTGTGGAATTTTGAATGAATCAAGTCTGTAGGGTTGGAGCTGCTTGAGAGCATTCCAAGAAAGGGTGTGGTTGTGCGGGAGTGGCGGCGGTTTCCACCAATGTGGTTACGGTTTCACTGGAAATGCACCAAGATGAGTAGGCCCGGTGGGGCTCGAAACCACGAGCAGCCCCGACAAGTCGGGGCTGCTCTGGTTGGCGTTAAAAATCACATAGTAGGGCCGGTGGGGTTCGAACCCACGACCAAGGGATTATGAGTCCCCTGCTCTAACCGCTGAGCTACAGCCCCTTGTAGAGTCCACGGATCGCCGCGAGACGGGGAATTGGTAACGTGCAGCGGGGTGGGCTGCAAGGGAATAGAACCCCTGTGCCGATCTACGCGTCTTGTGCCGTCAGGCACCCCGACAAAGCCGGCGGCTCCGCGTCCTCCGCGTTTCCGTGTTTCGCTGACAACCAACTGCTCACGACTCCTTCGCGGTGCCGGTCTTCTTGAGCAGGGCGCGCTCGTGGAGCCAGAGGAAGATCACGGGGGTGACGATGAGGATGTGGAGCAGGCTCGAGATCATGCCGCCGATGACGGGGGTGGCGAGGGGCTTCATGACTTCGGCACCCTGGCGGCTGCTCCACATGATCGGCAGGAGGCTGGCGACGGTGGTGGCCACGGTCATGACTTTCGGCCGCAGGCGCAGCTTGGCGCCGTCCTTGACCGCCTGGATCAGGTCGCTGCGGGAGAATTTTTCACCGAGTTCGGCCATCTTCGCCTGCACGCTTTCCTCGAGATAGACGACCATCACGACGCCGGTCTGCACCGCGGTGCCGAACAGCGCGATATAGCCGACCCAGACAGCGCCGTTGAAGTCGTAGCCTAACCATTTTTGCAGGATGACGCCGCCGCTGAGGGCGAAGGGCACGGCGAGCATGACGTGGGCCGCCTCCTTGGCGCTGCGGAAGACCATGAAAAGGAGCACGAAGATGATGAGCATGACGATTGGAAACACCCAGGCCATGGTGCGGGTGAAGCGTTTCTGGTTTTCATATTCACCGGTCATCTTGTAGGTCATGCCCTCCCAATCGACGGTCCTGAGCTTCTGTTCGACCTCCTGGACGAAGCCGCCGAGATCGCGGTCCTGGACGTTTGCCTGGACGAAGCTGCGGAGCTTGCCGTTTTCGGAGGCGATTTCATTCGCGCCGATGCTGCGGGTGATCCGGGCGACCAAGCCGAGCGGGATGTAGGCCTTGGCCGCAGGTTCGGTGGCACCGGGCGCGCTTGACGATGGCGCGGCGCCACTTGCTCCCATGCCACCCCCCATGTCGCCGCCGGCCGGGCTTGAAGCGGTGGAAGCTCCCATGCCCGGATTCGCGGCGATCAGGATGCGGCTGAGTTTTTCGATGTCGTCGCGCTCGCCGCGGGCCACCCGGATCTGGATCGGAAAGCGCTGGCGGCCTTCGATGGTGGTGCTGACGTTCTTGCCGCCGATCGAGATCTCGACGGCGTCGAGCACGTCCTTGGCGCTGAGCCCGTAGCGCGACATGGCGGTGCGGTCGACCTCGATGTTGAGGTAGGGTTTGCCTTGGACGCGTGAGGGGGAGACGCCGGCGGCGCCGGGGATGTCGTTGATGAGTTTCTCGACCTCGAAGGCC
>CBFGOB010000453.1:0-2171 GCA_965650215.1 uncultured bacterium
GCGCACTTGCCTGGGGGGCAAGGGGTCGTCGGTTCGAATCCGGCCAGCCCGACCACTTCCAAAAAACCACCCCTCGCGGGTGGTTTTTTGGCATCGGGCAGGTCGGGTGCGAACCGACGAAGTCGGTTGGAACGCGTTGGTCGCTGGTAGCGACTCTTTGTCGCATCAGGATGCGGAGGAGCATCCTGCATCCTGCTTGGATGTTTCGGAGAAACATCAATCCGGCCAGCCCGACCACTTTCGCATGCCTTCATGCTGGCGTCCGGTGATTGGAGCTGATAGTTCCTTGCCGGTCAATTTTACCTCATGCCTGCCAAACGCAAAGCTGCCAAGACCGACACTACTGCCAACCTCGGCTTTGAAGCCAAACTCTGGCTGACTGCCGACAAGCTCCGCAACAACATGGACGCGGCGGAGTACAAGCACGTCGTCCTCGGGCTGATCTTCCTCAAGTACATCTCCGACTCCTTTGAGGCCCACCATGTGAAGCTGGTCGCGGGCAAGGGCGATTACGCCGGAGCCAACCCGGAGGATCCGGACGAATACCGAGCCGAGAACATCTTCTGGGTGCCGCAGGAGGCCCGCTGGTCCTACCTCCAAGGGCGCGCCAAGCTGCCCAGCATCGGCAAGGACGTGGACGACGCCATGGATGCCATCGAGCGCGACAACCCACGGCTCAAAGGCGCGCTGAACAAGAACTACGGCCGCGCAGATCTCGACAAGCACCGGCTGGGTGAGCTGATCGACCTGATCGGCTCCATTGAGCTCAAGGAAGAGGCGGGCAAGTCCAAGGACATCTTGGGCCGCGTCTTCGAATACTTCCTCACCATGTTCGCCAGCGCCGAGGGCAAGAACGGCGGGCAGTTCTACACCCCCTCCTGCGTCGTCCGTCTGCTGGTCGAAATGCTCGCTCCCTACAAGGGCCGCATCTATGACCCGGCCTGCGGTTCCGGCGGGATGTTTGTGCAGTCGGAGAAGTTCGTCGAAAGCCACGGCGGCAAGCTCGGCGACATCAGTATCTACGGTCAGGAATCCAACCCGACCACCCGCCGCCTCGCCATCATGAACCTCGCCCTGCGCGGCATTGAGGCCGACTTTGGCAAGGAGCATGCCGACACCTTCCGCAACGTCCAGCACCCCGATCTCCGCGCCGACTACGTGCTGGCCAACCCACCCTTCAACGACAGCGACTGGCACCGCAAGGACGACGACGTGCGCTGGCAATTCGGCGTCCCGCCCAAAGGCAACGCCAACTTTGCCTGGGTTCAGCACTTCATCCACCACCTCGCTCCCAACGGCATGGCGGGCTTCGTCCTCGCCAATGGCAGCATGAGCTCGAATCAGTCCGGCGAGGGCGAGATCCGCAAAGCCATCATCGAAGCCGACCTCGTCGATTGCATGGTTGCCCTGCCCGGCCAGCTCTTCTACAGCACCCAGATCCCCGTCTGCCTCTGGTTTATTGCCCGGGATAAATCCGGTGGGCAACCCTCACCCGGCCTTCGGCCACCCTCTCCCACTGGGAGAGGGGCTGGGGGTGAGGGTAAACAGCTCCGAGACCGCAGGGGCGAGACGCTGTTTATAGACGCCCGCAAGATGGGTAGCATGGTCAGCCGCGTGAATCGCGAACTCACCGACGTGGACCTTGCGAAAATCGTCGGCACCTACCACGCTTGGCGTGGCGACCCGCGTGACACCGGACCCACATACGAGGACGTGCCGGGTTTCTGTAAATCTGCCACCATCAATGAGATCGCTAAACACGGCTTCGTCCTCACCCCCGGCCGTTACGTCGGTGCCGAGGAAGCTGAGGACGACGGCGAACCCTTCGAGGAAAAGATGACGCGTCTCGTCGCGGAGTTGAACACCCAGTTCGCCGAGTCCGCAAAGCTCGAAACCGCCATTCGCAAAAATCTTAAAGGCTTGGGTTATGAATGTTGAATCACCTCAAGAAGAAACCCCGGGGCCTCTCAACCGCAAGCGGTCAAGGAAGGGATCCCGGGGTCAACGTGGCGATTCATACCCCGCTTGCCTGATCCATCAAAGCTCAAAATCTGACTGCCGAATTGACGAAGCTCAGGCTCATCGCCAGATTTCCCTCAGCAAACCCGCCGCGCCTCTGTCGCAAGACACGCGATCTCTCGGCGGGTCTTTTTTTGCCGCGCGGATGCAGC
>CBFGOB010000454.1:0-2168 GCA_965650215.1 uncultured bacterium
AGTGGATCGGACGGGCGCGCCGTTAGTTGGCGGTGAGACGGCGCAGTGCAGCCCAGTCCAGGGCGCGGTACGTCTGCAAGCGCGCAGGGTGTACGGCCCGCGTTCCGGCCGGTTCCGCAGTGGCCACCGAGAGTCTGCCCGGCTAGCGCTTTGCGGCGGTGCCGTTCGGACGGCGCTGCCGGCAAGTGCCGCTTTCAGGTGGATCCTGCCGGCAATCGGGCGGGAGAGGCCCATGCCGCGGCAAGCATGGTGTCGCTTTGCAGCGCTTGCGGCACGATTCGGCCGATTGGATTTTCGTGCTTCAGGAAAACTCGTAGCGGATCGCCGAGATGCCGAACAGGCTGGCGGTCTCCACCCGCAGGATGATGTCACCGAAGGTGACCGGCAGGAAGCCGGCCGCCAAGGAGCGTTCGGTTTCCTCAGGGGAAAAATCCCCTTCCGGACCGATCAGCAAGGTGCAGGATCGGATGTCGGGAAAGCGATGCAGGGTTTCGCGCAGCGGCTTGGCGCCGTCGGCGAGTGATGCGATCAGCTGGAGATCGGCGCTCCCGGCCTGTGTGTCGATCCAGTCGTCGAAGCGCAGGGCGTCCTCGATCTCGGGCAGGGTATTCTGGCCGCATTGCTTGCAGGCCTCGAGGGCGGTGCGCCGCCATTTGTCGGCCTTGCCCTCACCAGGTTGGACGACGGTGTGGCGGGTGACCAGCGGTTGGATGCGGGCAACACCCAATTCGACCGCTTTCTGCACGATGAGGTCCATGTTTTTGCCCTTGGGGATGGCCTGGGCGAGGGTGATCCCCGGCCTCGGCAAGGGTTTGCCAAGGCTGTCGCCGAGTTGGAGTTGCACCAGGTCGCGGGTGACATGGATGACTTGCGCATCCGCCTGACGGCCTTGACCGTCGAAGACCGTGACCGATTCTCCGGGCTTGATCCGCAGGACCTGGCTGAGGTGCTTGGCCTCGTCGCCGTGGAGCTGTGCCTTGGACCATGAATCGGGTGGCAGGAGGAAGCGCGGCATGGGCATGAGCTAAGCGACGGGGGCCGCCGAGTAGAGAAGACGTTGATGATGCGGTGTGGGTAGCAAGTCCCCTGCAAAGTTGGCGGCGCGGTGCCGGCGAAAGCGTTGACGGTTGAATCATGCATGTCTGCGGCGCGGGCGGCTGTGGCGGAGATGTCTGCCGGACATCGGTGTGAAGCATCGGTCCGGGTGAAAATTCCTGGCAGTTTCAGCGTATCGGTTCCGTGTGACGAATCGACGTGAATTTGTGAAGATGCTGGCTGCGCTGCCATTGGTGGCGACTGGTGCGGAGGCCGGGATTTCTCCGGGATCGTCCGCCATGCTGGATGGCTTGTTCCATTCGGCGGATCCCGCGCTGCGGGATCTTGCGCGGCGCGTGATGGAACGATGCGTGCTCGCCAACCTCAGGGAGCCGACGCCTCCGCTCAAACGCACCTGGATCGCTCCCGGCGGGCCGCATTACATCGGCCAATGGATTTGGGACACGATGTTCGTGGTCGACCTGCTTGCGCTGCTCCCCGGCCGGAAACCACAGATCCGCGACATTTTCGCCAATTACGCCGATTTCCAGAAATCATGGAATGCGCGCGAACCGGAACATGCGCAGGACATGATCACGGTGGCGATCAAGCCGCATCCGCAGGAAGAGCGCCGCTTCTCACAAATCCCGATCCTCGCATGGGGGCTGGAGCGCGTGTTTCTGCGCAACGGTGACCGCCAGCTCTTGGAACAAAACCTCGGCTGGATCGAGAAATTCCACGAATGGTATTGGCGCGAACGCGATCTTCACGGCAACGGGCTGATCACCGTGGGGTCTTACAGCGGCAAGGTGCAACATGCACGTTGGGAAACCTTCGATTACGAATGCAACATGGATGGCTTGAAGCTGACCCCCCATCCCTTGCGCAAGGGGACTGGGGAAGGAGCCTGGTATGGCGACCTTTGCGTGCCGGGCAACACCGCTTACCTCATCATGGGTGAGCGCAGCCTCGCCAGACTTGCGGAGTTGGCCGGCGACACCGCGATGTCCGCGCGTCGCAAAGAGCGCGTCGAGAGGGGCGTGAACGGCATGCGCAAGCACATGTGGGATGAGGAGGCCGGCGCATTCCTCACCGTCAGGCGCGACACGCAGGAAAAGCTGCCAGTGGTCACC
>CBFGOB010000455.1:0-2161 GCA_965650215.1 uncultured bacterium
AGGTCGGACAGCCGGCACCGGATTTTAACCTTCCGTCGACGAAGAACATCGACACGCTGGCCGAGAACGGAAAGCTTTCGGATTACAAGGGTAAGTGGTTGATCCTGCTCTTTTACCCGCTCGATTTTACGTTCGTCTGCCCGACGGAGCTGATCAGCTTTTCGGACCGGCTTGAAGAGATCCAGGGCGTCGGAGCCGAGGTGCTCGGCATCTCGACCGACTCGGTCCACTCGCACCGCGCTTGGCTCAAAACGCCGCAGGACAAGAACGGCATTGAGGGCGTGAAGTACCCGCTCGCGTCGGACGTAGGCGGCAAGCTCGCGGCAAAATACAACATCCTGGTTGAGGATGCGAACATCGCCCTGCGCGGATTGAGGTAGCGCCGGGCGAGAAGAAAACTGAAGGATCGCTTCTTGATGCCGCTTGCTAACCTTTGCCAGCAACTTGGGCAAGCTGAAGTCGGAGCGGGCTCCGGGATTGGCGGCCGCAGGCCGGTCACTCAGCGCTGTCGAGGCCGATGATCTCGAGCAGGCGCTGGAGGTCGTCGTTGCCGTAGTACTCGATTTCGATTTTGCCCTTCTTGGCCGAGTGCTGGACGGAGACGTGGGTGGCGAGGTGTTCGCGGAGGCGGTTGGTGATCGCCCGGATGTGGATGTCGACCTGGGCTTCGCCTTTCGCCTTGGCTGCGGTTTTTCCGCCTGCCGTCGATTCGTGGAGGGTCGATTGGGCCAGCTTTTCCGCCGCGCGCACCGTGAGCTGCCGGCGGATGATCTGGTCGGCGATCACAACCTGGGTTTCCTGGTCCTTGATCGCCAGGACCGCCTTGGCATGACCGACGGTGAGCAGCCCTTGGCCGAGGAAGCCCTGGACTTCCGGATGGAGATCGAGCAGGCGCATCGCATTGGCGACGCTGGCACGCGATTTGCCGACCCGTGTCGCGATCTCATCCTGTTTCATCGAGAATTCCCTGGCCAGACGCACGTAGCCTTTGGCTTCCTCGATCGGGCTGAGATCCTCGCGCTGGAGGTTTTCGATGAGCGCCATCTCGAGCACGTCGCGATCCGAGGCTTCGCGCTCGATCACGGGCACGGTGGAGAGGCCGAGTTTGCCCGAGGCCCGCCAGCGGCGCTCGCCGGCAATCAACTCGAGCTTGCCGTTGACCTTGCGGACGATGAGCGGCTGGATGATGCCGTGCTGGCGGATTGAATCCATCAGGTCGTCCAGCGGAGATTCGACGAATGTCGTACGTGGTTGGAGGGGGCTGGGCACCACCATGTCGAGGGGTACGTCGCGGACGCGCTTCATGTCGTCCGCCGTCAGCTGGGCGTCAAAAGAGGTTGCCGCCCCACTCTTCTTGATGAGTGCTCCGAGTCCTTTTCCGAGTGCCTGTTTCGCCATGGGGGCGGGAGCATGCAGCAAAGGCTCGGGGGATTCCAAGCGTATTTCACCGCAGGCTTGCAATGAATCGGCTTCATCCTCGGGCCAAGCTTGACGCGTCGGGCCGGGGAAGGCATCCATTGCGCCGTGATACCGATCGTCCGGGCCCTTGCGCTGCTTGTCCTGCTGTCGTTCCCCATGGCCTCGTGGGGGCAAGGTGAGGCTGTGCCGCAGGCCGAGGTGCTGGCCGAACCTGTGCCCGACGAGGTCATCGATTCCGCCGTGGAGGCGGTGGCGGCGCTTGGCCGCGAGGTGGTTCAGGGGCGTTATCACGTGGCTTTGGAGCGGATGAATCCCAAGTGGAAAAAGCGCTACGCCCAACGGATCGGTGGCATGCATGAGTTGGAGCGCCAGCTTGCCGCAGTGCCGGCCGAGATGGTCAGGCAGGGGATCACGATGGTTTCGTTCACGCCCCAGGGGAAACCGCGCGCTTACGGGGTTTCCCCCGTGACCCGTCAGATCAAGGACCGGGGCATGACCGTTGAGCGTCTGGTTTGCAGCCAATGGCTGGTGCTGGTGCCGACCGTGACCCGTTTCAAGGTCCTGCAGAGCAAGCCGGGGCAGGCACCGAAGTGGATCGGCATCGAGAGCACGGGCTACCAGGTGGCGATTTCGGACCGTGACAAGCTGGATTGGACCTTCATCGATGGTGCCGGCCTGAGTGCCAACGATCTGCGCTCCGTGTTCGTCACTTTGCCTCAGGACATGGAATTGCCTCCGCTTG
>CBFGOB010000456.1:0-2146 GCA_965650215.1 uncultured bacterium
CACCATGCACCTCGGACTTACCGAACCCGAATTGGCCACCCTGATCGAAATGGTCAGCCTCGCGGCGGATGTGGCGGCTTGGAACCACAAGGATAGCGCCCACGCCCCGCTCGCCAACTACGAGGAGCTCGAGGCCAAACTGCTCGACAAGGCCGCCCACGCCGGACTCGGCGACATGATCGAATACGACGAGGAACGCCAGCGCTACCGAATGAAGCAAAACGCCGAACCGCCGTTCTTCTACCAGGAATGCTACGACGAATTCCGCAACGAAAGCTTCTGGGACGAGCTGGCCATCCGCCTCTCGGACCGCGACCTGGCCCGCGCCATCGGCTTCAAGGCCTGGGAGGCCCTCAGCGAGGAGGAGCGCCGCTCGCGTACCAGCGGGCTCGAAAAACGCTACTGGGAGGAATTCACCAAACACGGCGTGGACCGCGTGATGGTGCTCAACCCGCCGGGTGAGGGCTGAACCAGTTGCATGAGCCCACGGTCCAATGCTTCCGGTTCCGACCTGAAGAATCACCATGAATTCCCTGCACCCTCGGATTGCGGGATTGCTATTGGAAACGAATCCGCATATTTTGCGATCGCAACGAAAGGGGGAGCCTCCTCATTCCCGTCCAAACCATGCAAGAATCCAAGCACCTCAAGCCATGAAAACTCTGGAACGCGTCACTCTCATCACCACCAGCGCCGCCACGCTTGCGGCCGCCGCCCTGCTCACCCGCAAGATCATTCAGGTCCGCCTCGAACGCCTGTGCCGCGCCGCCGCCGGGGAATCCCGCTACGAGCGCACACATGCCAAGCTGCACCGCGCCAGCCACGCCTGATGCCGCGCTTCAGCGCGCGGCCACCAGATCGTATCCGCGCCAGTCGCCGATCGTCACTTCGGCAAACTCACCGACCGGCAGCGACTTGTCGACCATGACCGAGCCGTCGATCTCCGGCGCATCCCACTGGGTGCGCCCGACCCCGGGTTGCTCGACGAGCACCCGCACCCGCCTGCCAACCTGCGACTGATTGTTCTCGACCGCAATCCGTTGCAACTCCCGCATCGCACGCGACCAACGGCTCTTGCGCGTCATGTGGTGCAGATGGCCGTCCATCTGATAGGCCCGCGTCCCCTCTTCCTTGGAATACTGGAACACCCCGGCCCGCTCGAAACGGAATTCACGGATGAACCCGAGCAGTTCCTCGAAATCCTCCTGGGTCTCGCCGGGGAAACCGACGATGAAGGTCGTGCGGATCCCCAGACCCGGAATTCCCGCACGCATGCGGCGCAGGAGGTCGCGGATGTAATCGCCGCTGGTCACCCGCTTCATCGCCGTGAGCATGCGGTCGGAAATGTGCTGCAACGGGATGTCGACATACTTCGCGACCTTGTCGCACTCGGCAATCGTCTGGATGAGCTCGTCCGACCAATGCGCCGGATGGGTGTAAAGCAGACGCACCCAGAAATCACCCTCGATGGTGTTGATCTGGCGCAGCAGGGTGCACAGCGAATTGCCCTTGCTCGAATCGACCGGCGACGAGGGCTTGGGGCGCTCGCCCTCCCATTGATCCATGCCGAAGTAGGTCGTGTCCTGGGAAATGAGATTGATCTCCTTGACGCCGGATTTCACCAACGCCTCAACCTCGCGGAACACCGACTCCTGCGTCCGCGAACGGTGCTGGCCACGGATCTTGGGAATGATGCAAAAGGTGCAGGTGTGGTTGCAACCCTCGGCAATCTTCACATACGCATAGTGGTCCGGCGTCAAACGCATCCGCGGCGTCGAATAATCCGGCACGTAGCGCGGCTTGAGCGTGACGTAGTCGCGCGGATCGTCGGTCGCCGCCGGACCCTCGCACTTTTCCAGGTCCGCTCCCGGGGCTTCTCCCATCAGGTTGCGGATGATCGGCGCCACCTTGGTGATCTGGTCCAAACCGATGAACGCATCGACCTCGGGCATGATCCCCGGCAACTCGGTGGCGAAACGCTGCGACAAACAGCCGGCGACAATGATCTTCTGCCTCTCGCGCTCGGGATCCTCCTTGCGCGCATCCACCGCACCGAAAATCGCGTCGATCGATTCCTGCTTGGCCATGTCGATGAACGAACAGGTGTTGACGATCAGGACATCCGCCAACTCGGGATCGGGCGTCA
>CBFGOB010000457.1:0-2136 GCA_965650215.1 uncultured bacterium
AGCAGGGCCGTGGCGGGCTCGGGGATGGCGGTGTAGATCAGGTCCAGATTGTTGCCGTTCTGGGCGATCGAGAAGGTGCCGTTGATGGCGTTCTGGAAGCCGCTGGTGTCGAAGGCGAAGAAGTCGGAGTCAAAGCCGGTGATACCGCCGGTGGTGGTGACAAAGCCGGCCCAGGTGGCGCTGGCATTCGGATCCCAAGTCCCCAGCGAGCCAGCCGTCGTGGCATCCAGCATCGTGATCAGATCGAAGTTGATGCGATTCAGAGCCGTGGCATCGCCGAAACCAAGCGTTCCGGTGATGGTGAGCAAGTCCCATTCGGTGCCCGCCGCGCCCGTGTTGCCATCGGTGCTGAATTCGAAGGCAATGGTCGAACCGCCGTTCCAGGTGTTGGAGCCAGTGGCGAGACTTTCGATGCTGGCACCCGGGGACAGGGTGGAGCCGCTGTTGAGGATGACCGAGCCGCCGATGGTGCCAGTGCCGCCCAAGGTCCCGCCGCTGTTGACGGTAACGAGGCTGGTGGTGGATGTGCTGCCGTTGATGAGGAGTTTGCCGTCATCGACCGTCGTGTCACCGGTGTAGGTGCTGGTGCCGGTGAGCACCCAGGTGCCGGTGCCGTCTTTGGTGATGCTGCGGACGCCGGTGCCAACATCGGCCACGTTCGCGGCGAAGGTGTTGGCGCCCGTGTTGGTGCCGGCAAGCACAATGGTCGCACCCTGGTTGCTGCCTGCAGCGTTCGGGTTTGCCGTGTTGGTGAAGTTGATGGCACCGGTGCCTGATGCATCGAGAGTGATCACGCTTCCATTGCCTCCGTCGATCCGGAAGGTCCGGTTCGTATCGTCACCCGCGCCGACATAGCGCAGGGTGGTGTTATTGCCGAACAACAGATTGGTGCTCAGCGTGGGGTTTGACGCGCCGATGCTGCTGGCAATGCTCCCAGTGGAGAGTTTGGTGACCTCGAGAATGCCCGCGCTGATAATGGTCGAACCGGTGTAGGTGCTGTCGGTGGCAGTGAGTGCGAGGGTGCCGGAACCCTGCTTGGTGATTCCCAAACTGGTGCCGCGGTTGACAATCGTTCCGCCGTAACTGAACGCACCCGCCGCGTTGCTGGTGTCGATGGCTAGCCTGGAGGTTCCGGTCCAGGTGACCGGCGTCCCCGCTCCTAGCACGGCACCGAGCGATCCGGCTCCGGATGTGGCACTCGTGAACTCGCCGGTTCCCCCGGCATTCACGATGAGCGTCGTGTTGGTAGACATGGCCACGTTACCCGTGGTCGGCATGGACGCAGCTTTGGCGAACCGGATGGTGCCGGAAGTGACGTTTGTGCCGCCGGTGTAGGTGTTGGTTCCCGACAGCGTCGGAGTTAGGTTGCCACTGCTGAATGTGAGGCTTCTTGCGCCGCCCGTTTCACCAATGTCTCCGTTGATGTTCAGGACGAAGAAGGCGTTGGTTGGTGTGACGGTGATGTTTCCACCAAGCGTGACGTTTCCATCATGATTCCAGGTGGCGGTGCCGGTTTGGCCGCGATAGAGGCTGAAGTTTCCATTCCAGATACTGTTGTTCGCGGTGGTGAAGGAACCGGCGGAGCGGGTGGCGATCGTGCCACCATTGATGGTGAGGGTTCCCGTGCCGAATCCGGTGTAGGCGTTGTTCACCTCGTTCCCGTTGAGGAGAACTTGCACGGTTCCCGCATTGAGCGTAAAGCCGCCGGAGTAAGTGTTGTTGCCGGTGAGGACGAGAGCACCGTTGCCATTTTTGGTAATGCTTCTGACGCCACCCGATTCACCGATGTTGCCGGTGATGCCGAAGTATCCTGCCGTGGAGACTCCCCCTGAGTAGGTTCCTGCCACGGAAACCGCCAGATTGTCGGCGAGGGTGATGGGAGCGCTGATCGTATCACGGGCGGTAGTCAAGGTGGCGAGCGTTGTGGTCGAAGTGATGGTGGCGCCACTGCCACCGTTGTCCATGATGAGGCCGGCACCGCCGCTGGCGGCGAGGGTGAAAAAGTGGGTGTTGTTGAAATCCCCGATCGTGAGCGCGCCGACCGTGCGGGAAGTCGTGTCGATGGTGATGGTTCGGGCGGCGGTGATGTCGTTGTGGAAATTGATCACATCACCCGCGACCGTGCCGGGGACAGTC
>CBFGOB010000458.1:0-2130 GCA_965650215.1 uncultured bacterium
GCCGGATCCGGCCTTGGCGGCGAAAGTCGCAGCTGCGGGTGAGGAGTCTGCGGCGAGTGTGGACGCGGCTGCCGATGGATTCCTCGAAGTGGTCTACCACCTGTATTCGACCACCCGTCGGATCGGCCCCCTGGCACTCAGGTGCCGCACCGCGGATCGTTCCGGCGACGTTGCGGTTCCGTCGGTGGTTTCGGTGTATCGCAGCGCGGAATTCCAGGAACGCGAGGTGTATGACCTCTTCGGCATCGTGTTCACCGGCCATCCGGATTTGCGCCGGATCCTGATGTGGGACGGTTTTGCGGACCACCCGATGCGCAGGGATTACGTGGCGCCGGATGATTACGAATACGAGCCGACGCCCCACGGTACCGTTCTGGCAAAAGCCAAAGCCCATTATCCTTCCTCCCAGCAATGATTTCCGATCCATCGCTTTCCAGTTCGTCGCCGGCCCTGGAGGGACCGGATGACGACCAGTTGCTGCGGGTTTCGCTCGGCCCGCAACATCCATCGACCCACGGGGTGTTCCGGATGAATGTCGTGCTCGACGGTGAGACCGTGGTGAGTTTGAAGCCGGTCTTCGGCTATCTGCACCGCAATCACGAGAAGATCGCGGAGAATGCGAGCTACCTGAGCGCGATGCCATACACCGACCGCCTCGATTACATTTGTCCCCTGAGCAACAACTGGGCCTATGCCCGGGCTGTCGAGAAGCTGGCGGGGATCGAGGTTCCGGAACGCGCGGAATACATGCGGGTGATCCTTGCGGAATTGACCCGACTGATCAACCACACGGCATTCATGGGATTCATCCTCGGTGACATGGGCGCGTGGGGATCGGCATTGATGTATGCCTTCCGCGAGCGGGAAAAGATCCTCGACCTGTTCGAAGACCTCACCGGTGCGCGGATGATGGCCAACTTCATGCGCTTCGGCGGTTGCCGCAACGATCTGCCGGACGGCTGGGCGGTTGCAGTCGGCAAGATCGTTGAGGGTTATGGGCCTTTCCTTGACGAGATGGAGACCTTTTTGGTCGGCAACGAAATTCTGCTCTCGCGTTCGCAGGATGTCGGGCAAGTGCCCAAGGACCTGTTGATCAACGGCGGGATCACCGGCCCGATGCTGCGGGCGACGGGGGTCAACTACGACTTGCGCAAGGTCGATCCCTACGGGATATACGACCGCTTCGAGTTCCGCATACCGCTCGGTGAGAAGGGGGATTGCTATGACCGCATCATGATCCGTTTCCTGGAGATGCGCGAATCGCTCAAGATCCTGCGTCAGGCCATCCAGCAATTGCCGGAGGGCGATTATGTGAACCCCAAGGTCAAGGCGCGCAACTTCAAGCCGCCGGTTGGCGAGGCCTATGCGAGGATTGAAGGTCCGAAAGGGGAACTCGGATTCTACCTCATCAGTGACGGCAGCACACAGCCCTACCGCTACCGGGTGCGGCCGCCGAGTTTCATCAATCTCACGTTGCTCGAAGACATGTGCCTCGGCCTCGATCTGGCCGATGTGGTGATCATTCTCGGGAGTGTGGACATCGTTCTGGGGGAGGTGGACCGATGAAGGACGCAAGAGACAGGAAAAGATGGTCATTGCCCGGCTGGGGGCTATTGCAGGGACTTGGTGTCACCGGCCGCAACATGGTCGAAAGCTTCTACAAGAAGGAGCGGATGACGACCATCCAGTATCCTGAGGAGCGTGCGCCGATCAGCCCCAACTTCCGCAATTTTCCCTTCCTTTGCTACGACGGGGATGATCCGGTCGCAGGTTTGCGCTGCACCGCTTGTTCGATTTGCGAGAAGGAATGTCCGCCGCAGTGCATTTACATCGTGCTCGACCGTGACGAGAACGGAAAATCGCTGAAGCGCCCCAAGGTGTTCGATATCGACCTCTCGGTTTGCATGAACTGCGGGATCTGCGCCGAGGTTTGTCCTTTCGATTCGATCTACATGGATGGCGAATACGAGTTGAGCACCGACGACCGCTTCGGTGGCTTGCTTTTCGGTCTCGACCGCCTCGCGAAATCGGCCGACTACCACATGAAGCTGCGCCCGGCCCAGGCGACCGAGGTGCTGGAGCGCCGCAAGGCCGAGGAGGAAAAAAAGGCCGCGGCGGCCGCGGCGAAAG
>CBFGOB010000459.1:0-2122 GCA_965650215.1 uncultured bacterium
GCGGACCTGCTGCGGATGAAAGTGAAGTCGAGCGGGCTGGATTTTCCCGAAACGTCCCCGCAGCTCGGGTCGATTGCGGAAGCGGAGAGTGAAACCCGGCTGCTGCAGCGGATGCAGGCGCTCGAGTCGCTGCGCCAGACGCTGGAAACGAACGCCTACGAGCCGTTGGCGATCGAGGTCGGCTTCCTGAAGGCGTTTGGTTGAGATTCACCGGCGCTTGCATGGTGGCGGCGGTCCATGGCCGTCGCATGATCACAGCCGCCCCTGAGTGGTGACGTTCAGGGAGCGCCGCTATCGTCGGGCCTTACAATTCCGAATACTTGAGGTTGTTGCCCTTGGCTTTTTCAACCGGGTAGCGTTGCTCGTTGTGGGCGATCTTTGCGGCCATGACGTCGCCGAGCTTGAACCCGAGATTGTCGGCGAATTCGAAGAGGAGGATGGCGACATCGGCGATTTCCGATGCGATTTCGTCGCGCTTCTGCTCGAGCCGTGCATCGATCTGATCGGGTTGTTGCCAGACGAAGTGTTGCATCAGTTCGCCCGCCTCGGCGGCGATCGCGACGGAAAGGTCCTTCGCATTGTGGAATTGCCGCCATTCGCGGGCATCAACGAAGGACTGGATGCGGGAGGTCAGCGAAGAGATCGAGTCGTTCATGCGCCCGATATGAGGGGGTGGCCCGCGGGCGAGAAGATTATTCTGCGCCGAGACGGCAAGTTTCCGGCGCTTTGACGCTTGATTTGCCGTCGATCCGCAGGGCATCGTCCCCGGGAGGATGAAGGAGCACATCGAAGAACTCGAGCGTTGGGGTGCCGATGTGATTTTCGGTCGTGCCAAGGGATTCCGGGCGGCTTTGACGCGTTTCCTCATGAGCGCGCTCTCCGGGGTGTTCCGCGGTCTCGTCCAGCTCCGCCTTTGGCGCTATCGGAGCGGCTGGAAAACCCAGCATTTCCTCGGCACCCGGGTGATTGCCGTCGGCAATGTGACCGTCGGAGGAACCGGCAAGACGCCGGTGGTCGAGTTGTTGGCGCGCTCGCTGCGCGACAAGGGCCGGCGGGTGGCGATCCTGTCGCGCGGATACAAGAGCAAGAAGCTGGAGCAGCCGCAGAAGTGGAAGGATGCGAAGGAGAATCCGGTGCCCGCCGAGGCGATGCCCAAGGTGGTGTCGACCGGCAGGGCCCTGCTGCTCGATTCCAAGTTCGCCGGCGACGAACCGTTCATGCTGGCGAAGAACCTCGACGGGGTGTCGGTGGTGGTTGACAAGAACCGGGTCAAGGGGGGGCGCTTCGCCATCGAGCACCTGGCGGCGGACACCCTCCTGCTTGACGACGGCATGCAGTATCTCGATCTGGCCCACAGCATCGACATCGTGCTGGTCGATGCGGGTTCCCCATTCGGTACCGGGGCGCTGCTGCCGCGCGGGACTTTGCGGGAGCCACCGAAAAACCTGCGGCGCGCGAGTTACATCCTGATTACCAAATGCGGTCCGGACTCGAATGAAAAGCTCATCGCACGGATCCGCCGCTACAACCGCGCCGCCGAGATCATCGAATGCCGTCACGGGCCGATTTACCTCGAGGATGTGTTCACCCGGGAGCGCCAGCCGCTTGAGTTCCTCAAGGACAAATGGGTCGGGGCGATCAGTGCCATCGCGGTTCCGGAAGCCTTTGAAAGCTCCCTCGAACGCCTGGGAGCCCGGGTTGAAATCCGGCGGCATTTCGCCGATCACCATCGCTTTACCACGCGCGACATCGACCGCTTCATGCACCGCTGTGTGGAACGTGACATGGAGCTGATTGTGACCACCGAGAAGGATGCGGTGCGGTTTCCAAGGCCATCGAGCATCGACGTGCCGGTCTATTTCCTGCGCATCGAGGTCGAGATCCTGCGCGGACAGGAGATCTGGAACGACCTGATCGAACGCATCTGCGATGCCGGGGACGCACGTGAGTCGCTGATGCGACACCGCGGTGCCTATGCGTTCTGAGCGGGCGGTTCAGACCGAGCAGATCCGGATGGCTTCCCTGAGGCTGGCCAGCGGGCTGCTGCCGGTGGGGATGAATTCCTGTCCGACGTAACCTTGATATCCGGTATCGGCGATCGCCTGCATGATGGCCGGGTAGT
>CBFGOB010000460.1:0-2111 GCA_965650215.1 uncultured bacterium
GGTATTGCCGCGCGACGAGATACTGATAGGTTTCGTCGAGGATCAGGGCGGTGGGTGGCGTCACCTTGAACAGGTTGTCGAGGCATTGGCGGAAACCGGCGGCCGTATCATCCCAGTCCGGCAGGTGGTATGGACCTGTGAGGATGCCGTGCCTTTGCAGCGCATCGAGAAAGGTTTGTTCCAT
Source organism: uncultured bacterium (assembly GCA_965650215.1). Lineage (GTDB taxonomy): Bacteria > Verrucomicrobiota > Verrucomicrobiia > Verrucomicrobiales > Akkermansiaceae > Luteolibacter. The sequence continues at coordinate 185 of CBFGOB010000460.1, forward strand.
CGCGCCGGGAAAGGGTTTGCGCCGCTCTTCCCGAACGAGCATCGAAATCCGGCGGTGGCCCAAGCCGCACAGGCGTTCCACCACTTCCGTCAAGGCCGGAAGCTTGTCCGGCCCGGCACCTGGCAACCTCACGCTGCGCCGCCGTCCGAACAACGCGAAGGCGGGGATCTGCCGGGCTTCGAACCACTGCAGGATCTTGAGCGGTGCTGCGAGCAGCACCCAGGCGTCCGCCTTGTGATGCTTCACAAAGGCGGCCACCCGCTTCAAGTTTCGCCCCAGGTCCATCATCGTCTCGGGCGCGAAGTCCGTGAGGTGGCCGGCTTGTGTCAGACGGTGCTGCAAATCGACCATGTAGGGCACCCCCCGGTCGGTGGCCTCATAGGCCAAGATGCTCACCCGCAGGCCGCGCTTGTCCGATTTGGGACGGACCACGATGCGCCTGCGCCGGCCGGCGCCGTCCGATGCGATGAACCCGCGTTCCTGGAGCCGCTTCAGGGCGATTTCGATGGTCTTGCCGCTCACGCCCAGCTCGGCCACCAGACGGTCCCGCCCGGGCATCAGGCCCGTCCACCGCCCTTGGCGCAGGCCATCCTCCAGATGGCGCAGCACCTGGTCGGTCACGGAGAAAAAGCCGGGTTCACTCATGGAGAATGACAAACCTGCTTAAAAGCAGACAGGTTGGCGAGGACAAAACCAATGGAAAATTCCCGGCAGCGGGGTTTGGGTGGTCAGCCATGCGGTGCGCGACGGCCACCGCCCACCTCTCACACTCCCCTCCATGAAACCCACGCTGCTCCTCCGCCAATCGATTGCCATGGCCTTGCCGGGACTGGTGCTTTGCGCCGTTTCGGCCCATGCGGCTACCCTGCTTCTGGATTTTGAAAGTGCCACGGTGGGCACCACGCCCCCGTCGGGATGGACCACCGTGGGCGTGGGTGCAAACGGCAGCTACGTGACCACCGATGTGGACGGTGCCGGAGGCACGAATGGCGGGTCTCTGGATTGGACGACTACAGAGACCACCCGCCCGGGGGTTTACCTGGTCAACAATGGCACGGCCTTCAGCGCCCGGCAGGCGATCAGCGGGACCTTTGATTTTTACATTGTGGAGTCCGGGAATTACTCGGCCGCGAATTTCATCCTTGGCGATGTTCAGGACGGCTTGTCGGGAAACGCGGGAGAATTCATCAATGTTTACCTGGACGAGCAGCAGTTCGGCAGCCGGGCACAGGTCTATGACGGGGCGAACGCGATCCTGTTCAATGGCGACAATAACAATGCTTACGCGTTCCGCACCAACGAATGGGTGAGCGCGAGCTTCACATGGACTCCGACCAGTGACACCACCGGTGATTTTTCGGTCTTGTTGGACAGCCCGAGTTTCACGAATTCGGCAATGATCGTGACCAATTACACCTTCGACACGGAAGAGGTGTATTTTGGTTTTGGCACCGGGGACGCGCCGGTCCGTTTTGACAACATCAGCATCACGGGAACCGCGATCCCCGAGCCTTCGGCCGCCTTGCTCGGGGGGCTGGGCCTGCTGGCCCTGATGCGCCGCCGCCGCTGAGCGGGCGGTTTCTGCTCATCCGGCAATCTCCGCGTCCGTGCGCAGGAAACCCTGCAGGGCCTGGAGCACCTCGTCGGCGCTGATGTCGGCGATGTCGGGTTTTTTCAGGTAGCTGACCTGTGGGCCGACCGGCAGCATGCGTTCGGGCAAGGTGACACGCGACATCAGCACCAGGGTCGGCGCGCCAACCATGGCGCAGAGGTGGGCGGGGCCGGTGTCGTTCGAGATCACGCCCAGCGACCTGCGGGCGAGTTCCGCGACCTGCGGGATGCTGGTCTTGCCGAGGAGGTTGATGACCCGCGGGGCAAGCGCGACGAGGTCTTCGACACAGCGGGCTTCGGCGGCGGTGCCGATGGC